>JAUZEX010000887.1 GCA_030838815.1 Actinomycetota bacterium | reverse complement strand
CCAAAGTCGGCGACGTCGCCGTGTTCGGGATCCCCAACGAGGACTGGGGCGAGGAGGTCAAGGCCGTCGTCGAGCCGGCAGAAGGCGTCGAAGCCGGACCGGAGCTCGAGGCCGACCTCCGGGCGTTCGCCGAGGCGCAACTCGCCAGCTACAAGCGGCCCCGCAGCTACGACTTCACCGCGGAGATGCCTCGCGACCCGAGCGGCAAGCTCTACAAGCGCAAGCTCCGCGACCCCTACTGGGAAGGTCGCGACCGCGCCATCTGAACTAATCGCCGCCCCCGGGCGTAGCCGATGATCTCGGCCGCCAGGTCGGCTGACGGCGCCTGGCCGGGGGCCAGTTCCACCACGGCCTTCACTTCCTCCCCATACTCATCGTGGGGGATGCCGAATACGGCGGCGTCGAGGACGGCGGGGTGGTTCACCAGCACCGCCTCGATCTCGGCGGGGTAGATGTTCACGCCGCCGGAGATGATCATGTCGATCTTGCGGTCGCAGAGGAACAGGTACCCGTCGTCGTCGAGGTAGCCGATGTCGCCGACGGTCATCAGCCCCGGCGCCCGGTGGGCCTCGGCCGTCTTCTCCGGGGCGCCGTGGTAGGAGAAGTCGCCGCCGATCAGGTTGCGGACGTAGACGGTGCCCGCCTCCCCGGCGGGCATGGCCGCGCCGTCGTCGCCGACGATCTCGATCGACACCACCGGTAGCGGCCGCCCGACGGTGCCGGGCCGGGTCAGCCACTCCTCCCCGGTCACGAAGCAGCCCAGCCCGCCCGTCTCCGTGGCCGAGTAGAGCTCGTGGATCACCGGGCCCCACCACTCCAGCATCTGCCGTTTCACCTCGGGGGCGCAGGGGGCGCCGGTGTGGAACACGGCCTTGAGGCTGCGGCCGTCGAAGGCGGCCTTCGTCTCCTCCGGGAGGCGGAGGAGTCGCACGAAGTGGGTGGGGACGGAGTAGGCCGTCGTGACCTGGTACTGGTCGATGAGCCGGAGCATCTCGGCGGCATCGAACCGGCGGCGGACGACCAGGGTGGCGCCCCGGTAGGCGGGCAGCATGGAGAACAGGAACGGGCCGCCGTGGTAGATCGGCGCGTTGACCAGGCAGACGCCGCCGTCGGGTACCTGGAGCATGCCGGCCAGGCCGCCCAGCAGCGTGGCGTGGACGGAGACCGGCATGCCGACGGCGAACGACGTGGAGCGCACGCCCTTGGGCCGGCCGGTGGTGCCCGACGTGTAGAACATGTACGTGCCGCTGGCCTGGTCGGCCGGCTCGTCGGGTGAGGCGGCGGCCAGGACGTCCTCGTAGGCGTCGAACCCCGGCGGAGCCGGCTCCCCGCCGAAGGCCAGGCGGACGGTGACCCCCGGTGCTTCCTTGACGGCCTCGGTGGCCACGGCGGCGAACTCGGTGTCGGCCAGCAGCGCCGTGGCGCCGGAGTCGTTGAGGATGTAGGCGATCTCCTCCGCGGTCAGGTGCCAGTTGAGGGGCACGAGGACCCACGACGACACCCCGCAGGCCATCACGGCCTCGATGTTCTCGTGGCGGTTGCCGGCCAGGACGGCGACGGCGTCCCCCGGGCCCACCCCGGCGGCCCGCAGGCCGTGGACCAGCCGGTTGACCCGGGTGTTGAGCTCCGTCCGGCTGATCTCGGCGAACTCGTCGATGACCGCCGGCCCGTCGGGATCGGCTTGGGCCAGCTCCCGGAGATGTTCCGCCACCCCTGCCCCCCACGTCGGTCGTCGGTGCGGGACCGGAGGCTAGTGCCGACCTCAAGATCTCGGCACCGATCGTGCCGCTGGATCGGGACGTTCGGTGCCGAGATCTCCGGGGCCCTTCGGATCTTCGGGGGCCTTCGCCCGGGGCGGCGCGCGAAGCTCCGGCCATGAGCGATGGGCGGCACTGGTTCGAGGACGTCGCCGACCATCTCGGGTCCGCCTACCTCCGCTACTCCTTCACGAAGGGGACCGACCAGGAAGTCGACTTCCTCGTCGATGCTCTCGGCCTGACGTCCGGCGCCCGGATCCTCGACGTCGGGTGCGGCCCGGGCCGCCACGCCCACGCCCTGGCCGGCCGGGGCTTCGAGGTCGTGGGCGTCGACATCTCCGAGCGCTTCGTCGCCCTGGCCCGGGAAGCGGCGCCGGTGGGTGCCCTCGTCACCTTCGAGCGGGCCGACGCCCGGGCTCTGCGCTTCGACAGCGAGTTCGACGCCGTCATCTCGCTCTGCCAGGGCGCCTTCGGACTCTCTGCCGGTCCGGGAGCGGGAGAATCGGGCGCCGCCGGCGCGACAGGCGAGGGCCCGATCGGCGAGGGAGCGGCGGGCGAGGGCCCGGCGGGCGAGGGCCCGACGGGCGAGGGTGGGGCGGCGCTCGACCCGGACCGGGCCGTCATGCAGGGGATGCGCCGGGCGCTCAAGCCCGGCGGGCGGCTGGCCCTGTCCGCCTTCTCGGCCTACTTCCAGGTCCGGTTCCTCGGGGAGGCCGACTCGTTCGACGCCGGGCGGGGCGTGAACCACGAGCACACCGCCGTCCGCAACGA
>JAUZEX010000216.1 GCA_030838815.1 Actinomycetota bacterium | reverse complement strand
CGGCGGCGCGGTCAGCGGCGGAGGCGAGGGCGGCGTCCGCTTCGAGGGATCGAAGGCGGCCTCGGCCAGGGCGACAGCGTCGAGGACCATCAGGATCGATCCGTCGGCCTCGACCGCCGCGCCCGTCACCAGGGGGAGCTTGGGGACGAACGGGCCCAGGCCGGTGACCATGACGTCGCGCTGGCCGATCAGCGACTCGACCTGGTAGGCGGCCGTCCGGCGGCCGGACGACACGACCACGACCGGCCCGTCGTCGCTGTCGCCGACACCGAGGACCGGCGACAGCGACAGCAGCGGCACGACCGTGTCGGCCACCCACACCTTGGCCGCTCCCTGGGCCCGGGTGATCGAGGTGGCGTCGGCGGCCTGGGTGGAGACGGTGGCCGACATCGGCAGGGCGAAGCGGCGGCCGGCGGCGGACACGAGCAGGCAGGGGACGACGGCGGCGGCGACGGGGACGACGAGACGGAACTCGGTCCCGGCGCCGGGGACGGACGTGACCTCGACCCGGCCCCGCAGCCGTTCGACGCCGGCCCGCACGACGTCGAGGCCGACACCGCGCCCGGAGGTCTGCGACAGGGTGGCGGCGGTCGAGACGCCGCCCCGGAAGATCAGCCCGTTCACGTCGCCGTCGCTCAGCGCGTCGGTGGCGACGCCGTGGCGGGCGGCTTCCCGCCGCACCGCGTCGGTGTCGATGCCGCGGCCGTCGTCGGTGACGGCGATGACCACGTCGGCGCCGACCTGCCGGGCGTCGAAGCGGATCGTGGCCCGTTCGGGCTTACCCGCCGCGGCACGTTCGGCCGCCGTTTCGACGCCGTGGTCGACGGCGTTGCGGACGATGTGGAGCAGCGAGTCGGCCAGCTGTCCGAGGACGGCCCGGTCGAGTTCGGTTTCCTCGCCGTGCGCCTCCCAGTCGATCTGCTTGTCGCCCCGGCGGGCGACGTCGCGGGCGGCGCGGTGGAGCCGTCCGGTGATGCTGGCGACGGGCACCATCCGGGCCCGCATTGCCTTCTCGTGGAGGTGGCGGATGCTGCGGGACAGGTCGCGGAACTCGCTGAGGCGTTCGGGGTCGGTGCCGAGCCGCTCGCTGAGGACCCGGCCCAGCCGGAGGCTCGAGGCGGCCGACTCGCCCACCGCCCGGGCGATCTCGTCGACGCGTTCGGCGGGGAGCTCGATGACGTCTACGGAGGGCGCCGGGGGCGCTGGGGGCGCCGCCGGCGCGGCGGCAGGCGGGGGCGGCGCCAGAGTGGCCGGCGCAGCAGGAGACGGGGCCGAAGGCACAGTGCCGCGCGCCGGAACGGGCGGGGCCGAAGGCGCAGTGGCGAACGCCGCAGTGGACCGTGGCGGCGGCGCTGTCGCGGGCCCCTCGGCGGCGGGAGCCGTGTGGGTGGGAGCCGCAGCAGCGGCGGCAGTGGCGGCCGCCTCGGACGTCTGACTGCCGAGGCGGGCCAAAAGGGCGTCGGTGGCCGGTGCGGTGTCTTCCTGGCGGCGGATGGCGGGCAGCAGCGACTGCAGGCCGTCGATGGCCATGAGGAGACGGTCGGCGGCGGCGGCGGGCGGGGCCACGGTCCCGGCCCGGTACGGCTCCATCAGGTCCTCGAGCTGGTGGGCGACGGTGCTCACCCCGCTCAGGCCGACGACGGCGGCCGCCCCTTTCAGGGAATGGGCGTCGCGGAGGATCGCGCCCACGATGTCGGCGGAGGGGCCCGCCTCCAGCATGAGGACCTGTTCGGACAACCGGCGGAGCCGAGTCTCCGCCTCGTCGGCGAAGAGATCGAGGAACCGGCCCCGGGGCGGAGACGTCATGGCGCGGCCGGCACGACGAGCACGGCAGGGTCGACGAGGGTGACGACGGCGGATCCGACGGCGAAGCTGCCCACTGCGCCGTGGAGGTCGCCGGCGGCCACCGGCTGGCCCAGGACTGCGGTCTGGGGCCGGCCTTCGGCGGCCAGCGCCACCGTGCCATAGGGGTGGTCGACGACCGCCGCGAACCCGAGGGCGCCGAGGGTGCCGACGCCGAGGATGCGGGCCGTGTCGAGGAGAGCGACGATCTCGCCCCGCAGGTTGAGCGCGCCGAGGACGGCGGGCGGCGCGGTCGGAATCACGAACACCTGTGGGTCGCCGACGACCGACCGGAGAGCGGTGAGCTCGACGGCGTACGTTTCGTCCCCGACGGGGAGGAGCAGGACCCGCATGCCGTCTGAAGCTCCGGTCAGCCGGCCGTGACCGAGCGGGCCGTGGCGTCGAGGTCGCCGGCCAACCCGGCCAGCGACGAGGCGGCGGAGGCGATCTGCTGGGCGGTGGCGGACACCTGTCGGCTGGCGTCGGTCAGCTGCTCCATCGTCTCGACCACCTGGGCGGTGGCGGAACGCTGCTGCTGGGTCGTGAAGCGCACCTGCTCGGTCGCCTCCGTCACCCGTTCGAGGAGGGCGAGGCCATGGTGCATCTGCTTGGCGCCCTTCTCCATGGCCATGACCGTGGCATTGGTCTCGCCCTGGACGGCGTTGACGATCTTGGCGATGTCGCCCGCCGACTCCTTGGAGCGTTCGGCCAGGCGGCGGACCTCGTCGGCGACGACCGCGAAGCCGAGGCCGTCGTCGCCGGCCCGGGCCGCTTCGATGGCGGCGTTCACGGCCAGCAGGTTGGTCTGGTCGGCGATGTCGTTGATCAGGTCGAGGATGGCGCCGATGTCGCGCACCTTGGCCGCCAGGGCGATCGTCCGCTCCCCCGAGGCGAGGACGTCGGCCTCGGCCTGCTCGAGGTTCTCCCGGGTCTCGCCCGCCTGGGCGGCGACCTCGTCGGCGGTCTCGGCGATGGACGTGGAGGCCCGGGCCAGCTCCTCGGTGGTGGCCGTGGTCTCGGTGACCGCCGCGCTCTGCTGGGTGGTGGTGGCGGCCAGCTCCTCGGCGGAGCTCGACAGCTGGGCGGCGGCGGCGGAGACGTCGATGCTGGCCCCCTGGACGCCGGCCACGAGCCGTTCCAGCCCTCCCGCCATGGCGTTGAAGGCGTTGCTCATGGCGCCGATCTCATCGGCGCTGCGCACATCGGCCCGCTGGGTGAAGTCGCCGGCGGCGAGGTCCTCGGCGGCGCGGGCCACGGCGCCGACGTTACGGGCGATGCGCCGGGCGACGGCGAAGGTGAGGGCCACCGACACGGCCAGGGCGGCGAGCACGGCGAGCAGGGCGAACTGCTTGCGGTGGGTGTCGCCGCCCAGGCGGGCCCGCAGCATGGCGTCTTCCTGGTCGAACAATGCCGGCCACAGCGAATGGACGGCGGCGTCGAACTCGGACAGCGCCGCCGGCACCGCGGCCCGGTCCACATTCGCCCCGCCCGCCAGGGCGCCACCGGCCGCGTCGGCCAGCGCCGTGGCGGCGGCGTGGGCCCGGTCGACGAGCGGCCCGAGCGTCGGCTGGAGGGTTCCCAGCTTGGAGAAGTTCGGGGCTTCCCGGAAGGCGGTGGCGAGGTCGGAGGCCAGGGCGTCGGCGTGCTCACGCAGGAGGGCCACGGACCCGGCCAGCGCCAGGCGGGCGTCGGGGGAGAGGTTCGGCCCGGACAGGGCGTCGCTGATCTCGTGACCCCGGGTCACGACCTCGGGGGCCTGCAGCAGGAGGGCGTCCATCGTGTAGTACGTGTCGAGGTCGGGGTCGAGAATGAGCTGCGACGCGTCGCCCACCTCGGTGATCAGGTTCCGGACGTTGCCGACCATGGTGTCGACGAGCGGGCCGGCGTCGGGGCCGGTGGTCCGCTTGATCTGCTCCCAGGCGGCCTCCAGCGACACCGGGAGGGAGCCGCTCCGGCCCCGCTCGGTCAGCGATGCCCGGGTGGTCCCGAGTGTGTCGGCCAGACGGCCGTCGACACGGCCCAGCTCGACCACGGCGCTGTCGACGGCGGCGCGGGCGGCGGCGAGGCGGGCGGCCCCTTCCCCACCCCGGAGCGCGGAGCGGTAGCTGACCGTCGCCTCCAGCAGCGACGACGCGGCCCGGAGGTACTCGTCACCCTGCAGCTCGTGGCGGGCGAAATCGATCTTGATCGCCTTCTCGCCGAGCAGGAACCACGTCGTCGTCGTCAGCGGGATGGCGAACACGACGGCGATGGCGGCGAGCTTCACCCAGATCCGGGCCCGAAAGGTCGGGCGCCACGACCCTGCTGCCAGTCGTCGGGGTCCCGGTCGTGACGACCTCGGCTCCTGCGCCGTGGAACGGCTCCGCTGCCCCGCCGCTGAGGATTCGGTCCGGTCGCGCTCGACCGGCTGAGTGGTGGCTGTGGGCACAACGGCTCCTCGTCCGACACTCCGACACCGGCGTCTCCACCATGAATCGGCACAATCGGCCCGGAGTTGAGGGGTTACCGGCCCGTAAGGAGCGAATCGTCAGGTTTCGATGAGGTCGTCGAGCAGCGGCGGGACCCGCAACGGGGCGGGCACCGCCTCCTGACCGATGGCCCGGTCGACGTGGACGTCGAAGTGCCAGATGCGGCGTTCGGGCCAACTGAGCGGAATGTCACGGGCCCCGAGGGAGGCCAGGGAGCGCTGGATGGGCTCCATGTTGTTCATGTCCTCGTCCATGACCATGTCGAAGAGGGCCATGCGCTGATCCCAGGCGGGCGGCGGGTCCCCGTCGCCCCAGTCGAGGCCGAAGTAGATCCACTCGTAGTCGGTGGTCTGCGGACCGCGGGGCCAGGCCAGCAGGAGGGGGAAGCCGGCGTGGCCGAGGGGGGCGACGATGTTGGGGAAGATCAGGTACGAGGTGCTGGTCGCCTGGAGGAGGCGGTTGACGGTCGGCATGACGGGGAGCCCCTCGTGGCCGGCCTTGCCGCCGTCGCTGACCATGGCCCGGGTGACCATGCGGGAATGGCCGTGGGGGAACAGCGCAATGGCGCTGGCCTTGCCGTCGAGATACGGCGCCAGCGTCTTCGGGTGGACGGTGCGGAGGTGGTACACCTCGAGAAAGGCCTCGACCACCACCTTCCAGTTGCAGGCCAGCGTGAGGCGGCGGCGGTGCACGATGCGCAGCGGCTGGCCCTCGTACTCGGGGGTGATCTCCCGCGCCACGGGGCCGAGGAAGTCGAGCAGCGGGAGCGCCTCGGGGTCCTCGTTGACGAAGATGAAGCCGAGCCAGGTCTCGCACCGCACCGGGACGAGGCCCCGCTCGGAACGGTCGAGGCCGTTGAAGGCGAACTCGTCGGGGACGGCCACCAGCGAGCCCTCGAGGTCGTAGGACCAGCTGTGGAAGGTGCAGACGAGGCGGCGGGCGGTGCCGCACGAGCCTTTGACGACGGGGGCGTTGCGGTGCCGGCAGGTGTTGTAGAAGGCCCGCACGACGCGGTCGTGACCCCGCACGATCAGGATCGGCGAGCCCGTCCGGTCGAAGACGAGGTAGGAGCCCGGCTCGGGCAGCTCGCTCTCGTGGCCGGCGTAGACCCAGGTGCGGCGGAACAGACCGTGGGCCTCGAGCCGGAACAGCTCCTCGTCGGTGTAGCGCCCGACCGGCAGATCGGGCAGCACCGGCCACTCCGGCGGCGGGGAGCGGCGTACCGACTCCTCCTCCAGCTGCGCCTCGATGCGCCGGATCAGATCCTCGTCCATCAGGCCCGGTCGGTCACCGGTTCGGCCCCCGTCAACCCGGTAGTGGTCGACCCCGGGGGCGCCGCCTCCGTCACGTCGAGATCCCCGGCCAGGTACCGGTCCAGGACCCGGTGGAGGTGCACGATCCGCACCTCGCTGCTCAACAGCGTCACCTCGTCCAGCCGGTCGTGATGCAGGCCCCGCTGGACGCCGGGAAGGTTGGCGAAGTCCTGGTCGAGCACCTTGCCGAAGCTGGTGGCGGCCGGGTCGGCCTCGGAATGCGGGACGCGCTCCGGCGGCGGAGCCGTCTCGTCCGGCCAGCGGAAGATGAAGAGGTCGAAGAGGCAGGCGTCGGGATCGGCGCCGAAGGAGGACGAGACCGCGGGCCGGATGCGGAAGAGGTAGAACCCGCCGGCGTGGGTGTTGAACACCAGGCCGGGGAAGATGAAGTAGTGCCAGTCGTCGATCATCTGGGCGTCGCTCAGCCCGGAGTAGTCGTGACCCAACGCCGCGCCCCGCCGGCGGGCCTGCTCGATCAGGTAGCGCCGGACGGTCAGGTCGCCGATCAGGCGGCCGTCGGCGTCGAACAGCTCGGGCGGCAGCGGGTCGGTGGGCGGGGTGTGGGCCGAGCCGCTCTCGCCGAAGGAGCGGAACGTCCGCACCGGGTCGATGTCCTCCAGGCGCATGCTGGGGACACCGTAGGGGACGATCATCCGGCTGTGCTGGCCGATCAGCTCGAAGGCGGTGTTCACGTCGTCGACGCGGGGCATCAGCTGCGGATGGATCTTCTGGACGTGGTACACCTCGAGGAAGGCCTCGACGGCCACCTTCCAGTTGCAGGCCAGCCGGACGGTGACGTCGGTCGTGGCCCGCATCCGCTCCAGGTGGTAGTCACCCAGCTGGTCGGTCAGCGGCCCGAGGAAGTCGGCCAGCGGCGGAGCGGTCCTCCGGTCGGGATGGAGGAAGACGAAGCCCGCCCACTCCCCCACCGCCGCTTCCGCCAGCCGGTAGTCGTCGTCGACGACTCCGGTGGTGAGGTGTCGGTCGGGGATGTCGGCCAGCCGGCCGTCGAGCCCCCAGGACCAGCCGTGATAGCGGCAGCGGATCTGGCTGCAACTCCCGGCCCCGGCCTTGAGCGTGTTGCCCCGATGCCGGCACACGTTGGCGAAGGCCCGGATGGCAGCGTCGTCGCCCCGGACGAGCAGGAACGACTGGTCCCCGATCGTGTACTCGATGAAGTCGCCGGGGTCAGGGATGTCCTCCGCCCGGCAGGCCATCTGCCACACCTGCTTCCACAACCGCTCTTGTTCTCGGTGGGCAAAGGCAAAAGACGTGTACCGGTCGGTCGGCACCCGCGTCTCGGGCCGGGAGAGGGCGATGTCCTCGGCGAAGCGCGCCCCACCGGGATACTCGAGGCCGTAGACCTCGGCGTTGGTGTGGAACGGTCGGCTGTTGTCGGTGAGGGCCATCCCGCCGTACAGTACCAGTTACTACATGATCACTCAAGAAACCCTTGGGCCCGGCGACGGCGACCTCGTCGGACGGGCGGTGACCGCCATCGACCACCTGGGGCTGGCCGGGCGTCGCCTGGCGGTGATGGGCGAGAACGGCGCCGATACCCTCATCGCCCACCTCGGCGCCCTCTCGGCCGGGGTGTCGAGCGTGCCCGTCCCCCGCTACCTGGGTGTGGACGAGATCGTCTACATCCTGCGGGACAGCGGCGCCGGCGCCCTCCTGTCCGGCCCGGCGACGGCGGAGACGGCCCGCAAGGCGGCGGCCGCGGCGGGCGTGGCCGACCTCGGCTTCGACTCCTGGCTGGCCCCCGGGCCCTCACCGCCGCGATTCGACCGCCCGGCCCGGACGCTGCTCGTCTACACCTCCGGGACAACCGGACGGCCGAAGGGCACCGAGATGCGCTGGCTGCCTGCGCTGCCGGCCACGGTGGGCGAGCACCTGGCGACGCTGGCGGCGCGCTCGCCGTTCCCGCCCGGCCCGCACGTCGTGGTGGGGCCGCTGCACCACACCGGCCCCCTCAGCGCGCTCCGCCACGCCCTGGCCGGCGGCACCGTCGTCGTTCTCGGGCGCTTCGAGCCCGAAGCGGTGCTCCGGGCGGTGGAGGAGCACCGCGCCGGATCTTCGGTGATGGTCCCCACGCACTTCTCCCGGCTGCTGGACCTACCGCCCGATATCCGGGCCCGCTACGACGTCTCCAGTCTCCGGCGGGTGATCCACACCGGTGCCGCCTGCCCGACAGAGGTGAAGCGGGCCATGATCGACTGGTGGGGGCCGGTCCTGTCCGAGGCCTACGGCGGCTCGGAGTCGGGCACCGTGTGCGCCATCGAATCGAGCGACTGGCTGGCCCATCCCGGCTCGGTGGGGCGGCCGGTGGCGGGCTTCGAAGCGCTGATCCTGGACGACGCCGGCCGGCCCCTTCCTCCGGGCCGGGAAGGCGCACTGTGGTTCCGGGACCTGACCGGCCGGGGTGTCCGATACCACGGTGTCCCGAACCACGGTGCCCCGAACCACGATGTCGCGGACCACGGCCTCCCGGCGGACGGGCCCGAGCCGGGGCTGTTCACGTTGGGGGAGATCGGCCGCATCGACGCCGACGGGTTCGTCTACATCACCGACCGCCACAGCGACATGGTCGTCTCCGGGGGCGTGAACCTGTACCCGGCGGAGGCCGAGATGGCCCTGGCCCGGCACCCGGCGGTGGCGGACGTGGCCGTCATCGGCGTCCCCCACGCCGACATGGGCGAGGCCCTCCACGCCCTCGTGGTGCCGG
>JAUZEX010000873.1 GCA_030838815.1 Actinomycetota bacterium | reverse complement strand
GGCCGGCCAGCTCGGCCTCGGCTCCGGCCCGGATCGCCGGCGCCTCGTCGGCCACGGTGTCCCGCCGGAGCTCCATCCGCACCGTGTCGAGGACGGGCCGGCGGTCCATCCGCCAGCTCGCGTTGGCCAGCTCCAGCTCGGCCGGGGCCCGGTGGCCGAAGCGGGCGATGAGGTCGTCAAGGGCCGCGGCGGCCGCCGGGCTGGCCCGGCGCAGGTCGCCGACGGGGTCGTCGCCCTCCAGCGCCGAGTCCGCGCCCTCCTGGCGTATCGTCTCGGCCAGACGCCGCACCGCCCGTCCGGCTTCGGCGCTCTCGTTGCCGCCGAGGGCGACGTGGAGCCGGTTGCAAAGGTCGCCGGTCGTGTCGCCGGCCCAGGCCACGAGCATCTTGCGCACGGCCTCGAAGAAGCCGCTGGCCAGCCCGGCGCCGGTCATGAGCGCGACCCAGCAGTCGACCTGGAGGCCGTCGAGGCGGTCGAGCCAGCGGGCCAGATCGTGGTCGGACAATGCGGTCTGATCCCCCGCCGGCCGGGCGGCCAGGATGGCCCGGCGCTGGGCCTCCACCACGGCGGGGACACCGCCGGCCAGGCGCAGGGTCCTCGGCGCCACCTTGAGGCCGGTCGCCGCCTCCCGCAGGCGGGCCCGCGCCGTCGGTTTCGGCGCCACGTAGTCGGGGTCGGCCTCGAGGCCGAAGAACTGCTGGTACATCGCCTGCCGCGAGCTGCCCGGCGTCGCCTCCCCCAGCCCGGCGAGCTGGTCGGCGTTCAGGTAGACGAGGCCGTAAAAGGCCTGCATGTAGGGGTCGGGGGCGTCGGCCGGAGTCAGCACGCCGAGCATCTCGAAGTAGAACTTCCGGACCCCGGCCTCCTCGTAGGTCAGCACGAGGTCCTGGCTGAGCGGCGTGAGCGGCCGTGGGTACCCGTCGGCGGCGTTGGCCCGGGTGACGGCGATCGGGTGGTCGGGCCACTGGTTCAGCCAGTACTCCCAGTCGACGAGCCCCGGGGGCCCGGGGGTGTCCCCCGACTCGCCTGGGGCCGCGGGGGCCTCTCCGGGAACCGATGCGCTCACGGTCAGCCCTCCTCCGGGGACGGTTGCGACGAGATGCGGGCGATGGCGGCGATCTCCCCTCCGCCGACCAGCCGCATGGCCCACAGCGTGGGATCGGCGGTGCTCTGGCACGATTCCAGCAGGCTCCCGGCCGGCACCGCCCGGCGGAACCACATCTCGGCCCGCCCGGCCGGCCCCGCCCCGGCGTAGGCCAGCTGGATGATGAACAGCAGCAGCCCCTGCACGAGGATCGTCGGGTAGCCCTGGGCCCAGGCGTAGCGCTCGTCCTCGTGGACGGGGTAGCGCGTCCCGGCCAGCCCGGCGAAGTGCCGGATGGTGGCCTCGTCGACCACCAGCGTCCGGCGCCGGGACAGGGACGCGGGGTCCAGTTCGGGGCGGGCGGCGAGGTCGCGGGTGCCGTAGGACTCCAGGTTGCCGTCCATCCGGGCCACCAGCAGGCTGTCGGCCACCCGCTCGCCACCGATCCGGGCCTGGGTGGCCAGGCCGGTCTCGAACGACCCGCCCCGGCTTGAGACCCACTCGACATGACCGGAGGCGGTGAACTCCCGACGGGGGACGGGCTTTCGCCACTGCACCCGCTGGTAGACCTGGAGCGACGTGTCGCCGAGGCGGTAGCGGGAGTCGACGATCTCGGGGATCAGGACCATGGGCCAGCCGAGCGGCCCGAGCTCGCCGATGGGCGACTGCAGCCAGAGGCAGAGCTCGTTGAACCACTGGCCCGACAGCTCCAGCGACCGCTCGACGCGCAGACCCGGGGCGCGCAGCGTCTCGAGGGTGGTGGCGCCCCTGGTCGTCACGCCGGCCCTCCCCCGGTCGCTCCGTTACTGACTGACTGTTCAATCATAGGTCATCTCCCGTCCGCCGCGCCAGGTCCGCCCGCAGCACCTTCTTCTCGACCTTGCCGATGGACGTCTTCGGAAGAGCCTCCACGATGCGGTACTCCTCCGGCACCTTGAAGCGGGCGAGCTCGGCCCGACAGTGGGCGTCGAGCGCCGCCACGTCGGGCTCCGGTCCACCGGCGCTGCGCACCACGAAGGCCACCACCGCTTCGTCCCGTACCGGGTCGGGCCGGCCCACCACCGCCACCTCCGCCACCCCGGGGAACGCCGACAGCACCCGCTCCACCTCGGAGGCCGACACGTTCTCCCCGGCCCGCTTGATGACGTCCTTGGCCCGATCGACGAAGTACAGGTACCCGTCCTCGTCGAGCCGGCCCAGGTCGCCGGTGCGGAGCCACTCGCTGGTGTTGGCGGCTGGCGCCGCCCCTGTCGGGGGGACACCCCCCATCCCCCCGGCAAAGGCGGCCTCGGTCTCATCCGGCCGGCCGTGGTAGCCGACCATGAGCGAGACGCCCCGCTCCCCCCGGATCCGGATCTCGCCCTCGGCTCCCGGCGGCAGTTCCTTGCCGTCGTCGTCGAAGATGCCCACCGCCCGGCCCCGCCCCGGCCGGCCGACGCTCGGGATGCGGCGCTCGCCGTGGACGGGCGCCGCGGTGGCGACGGCCACGGCCTCGGTCAGCCCGTAGATGTTGCACAGTGGAGCAGCGAAACGCCGTTCGAAGCCCGTCCACATGGCCGGCGGGACGTTGAGGCCGTAGGGCACGCACCGGAGAGCGGTCTCGCCATCATCGGGCCGTTCGGGGGTGGCCATGATCATCCGCACCTGGGTGCCCACGATGGACGAGATCGTCACGCCGTGGCGGCGGACGAGATCGATCCACCCGCCGGCCGAGAACGACCGGGCCAGCACGAGGCGGGCGCCCGTCGTGAGCGCCGGCAGCAGCGTGACCAGCTGGGCGTTGACGTGGAACAGGGGGAGGACTCCGAGGAAGACGTCGTCGGGACGGGCGGCCCAGTAGGAGGCGACGCTGTCGGCCTCGGAGGCCATCGACCGGTGCGACAGCATGACGCCCTTGGGGTGCCCGGTGGTGCCGGAGGTGTAGAGGATCTCGAACAGGTCGTCGGGTCCGGGCGGGGGCGGAAGGTCGCCCGGAGCGCCGCCGTCGGGCGCCAGCCAGCCGCTGGCCACTCCCCGGAGCGCCACCCTCGGCCCGGTGAACCCGGCCCGGGCGGCGGCCTCCTCGAGCCGGGGAGCGGCGCCAGCCTCGCCGAGGAGGGCCACCGCCCCGGCGTCGGCCAGCTGCCAGGCGATCTCCGGGGCGGTGAGGAGGGCGTTGAGGGGCACGCACACCGCGCCGAGCCGGGCGGCGCCGGCCAGGGCCACGACGTAGTCCACGCTGTTGGCCCCGAACAGCGCCACGCGCTCCCCGGGACGGACCCCGAGGCCGGCCAGGCGCCCGGCCAGCGCCACCGCCCGCCGGGCCACGGCGGCCCAACTCGTGACCTCGTCCGGCCCCTCGCCGCCGACGAAGGTGAGCAGGGGTTGGTCGCCGGCGAGGCAGGCGCGCCGCTCGAGGAGCGTCCAGACGGTGTCGTCGGCGGTGCGACCGGAGAACACGCCCGGCAGGCTACGCCCGCCGACCGGGGACGTTTCAGCCCTGCGGTTCGTCGGTCACGAGCCGGGCCCGGAGCCGGTCGAGCGTCTCCGCCGGCAGGCCGGCGGCCTCGAAGAATTTCCGTGCGCCGCCGTGACGCTCGTCGAGGTACTCGAGCGCGCCGGCCATGACCTCCTCGACGGCGCTCAGGATGCCGCCGAGCCCGGGCTGGAGCAGGTCGCCCTCCTCCCAGTCCCACCACGTTCCGACCGCCTCCAGCAGCCGGGCGGGATCGGGCGCCTGGCTGACATAGCCGGCCAGGATCGTGGCCCGGTCGACGCCGAGCAGCTCCTGCAGCAGGGCGGTCAGCAGGCCGGTACGGTCCTTCCCCGCCGCGCAGCCGATGGCCGCCGGTTGCGCCTCGGCGACCGCGGTGACGGCCGCCACCAGCGACGGGGCGAACTCGTCGAGGAGACGGCGGTACATCATCCCGAGGTAGGCCCGGCCGTCGGCCTCGGTCACGACGACATCGCCCAGGACGGCGGCGAAGTCGGCGGCGTCGCCGAGGGAGATCGGCTCGTGGTGGTAGTGGACCCCCCGGGAGGCGGCCCAGTCGACAAGCGTGCTGCGGTCCTCGCTCCCGCCCCGCAGGTCGACGAGCACCCGCAGCCCTATGGCGTCCAGACGGGCGATCTCGGCGTCGCCGACGAGGCCGCCGGAGATCCGGAACACGAGCCCGGAGCGGAACCACCCGCCGTCCTTCAGGGGGTGCCCGCCGATGTCGCCGACCCGCAGGCCGTCGACGGCCGGTTGCGCCACTCAGGCCCTCCTTTCGGGCACGTTTACACAGCGTGTCACTCTGGCATAGGGTGACCGCATATGGCCAAAGGCACCGTAGGGGAAGTGCGCCCCCGTCCAGGTCTGAGGGAGCGCCGGAAGAAGCTGACCGCCGCGGAGCTCGAGGCCGCCGCGCTCCGGCTGTTCGGCGAGCGGGGCTTCGACTCCGTCACGGTTGACGATATCGCCGCCGAAGCCGACGTGTCCCGCCGGACGTTCTTCCGCTACTTCGCCTCCAAGGAGGACGTCCTCCTCGCCGACCACTTCGTGCAGCTGGCCCGGCTCCGGGAGGCGATGGCCGCCCGTCCGCCCGACGAGACCATCCTCACCGCCCTCCGCAACGCCATCCTGTCCATGACGGGAGACTTCGAGGACCGCAAGGAGATGGTCATCCTGCGGGGCCGGATCATGCGGGGGACGCCGTCGCTGCAGGCCCGCAGCTTGGTCCACCAGCGGGCCTGGGAGGAGGCCATGCAGGACATGGTGGCCGACCGGCTCGGAGTCGACCCGGCCGTCGACCTGCGGCCCGGCGTCGTCGCCGCCACGGCGCTGGCGGCCATGCGGGTGGCCTTCGGCAACTGGCTCAGCGCCGGGGCGTCGGGCGACCTGATCGCCATGACGACCGAGGCCCTCGACCTCCTCGACGGCGGCCTCCAGCAGGTCCACGGCTGAGCCTCGACCGGGATGGGCTTCGACCCGGCCGCGCTCCCCGACGAGGTGCTGGCCTTCCTGGCTGAACGTCACCTGGCCACGCTGACCACGCTCGGGCCCGGGGGGCGGCCCCACGTCGTGGCCGTCGGATTCACCTTCGATCCCGGAGACGGGCTGGTGCGCGTCATCACCGGCGCCGCGACGCAGAAGGCGGCCAACGCACGCCGGGGCGGCCGGGCCGCGGTCGGCCAGGTGGACGGGGGCCGCTGGCTCTCGCTGGAAGGACCGGTCACCGTCTCCGCCGACCCCGACCGGGTGGCGAAGGCGGTCGGCGCCTACACCGCCCGCTACCGCCCGCCCCGGCAGAACCCGGCCCGGGTGGCCATCGAGATCAGCGTCGAGCGGGTGCTCGGCCGGGTCGCACCGGGCCCTCCGGCCTGAACCGGGAGGCGATCAGGTGCGCTTGGTCTGGTTCGTGGTCTCGGCGAAGTTGGTGTGGGGACGGGCGTCGGCCAGCAGCTTGCGAATGGCGGCATCGACCTCGGCCGGCTCGGAAACCGGCGTGCCGGTCGGTCCCCGGTGCCAACCTTCGGCGATGGCGAAGTTGGTGCCCGACACCTCGATGATCTGCTCCGTCACGTCCGACGACAACGTCGAGGCCAGCCAGACGCAGACCGGCGCCACCCAGCGGGGGTCGAGGGCCGCCTTGACGTCGTCGGGAATCGGCAGGTCCTCGGTCATCCGGGTGAGGGCGCCGGGGGCGATGGCGTTGACGGTCACGCCGTAGCGGGCCAGCTCCCGGGCGGCGATGATGGTGAGGCCGGCGATGCCCGCCTTGGCCGCGCCGTAGTTGGCCTGGCCCATATTGCCGTAGAGGCCCGACACCGATGTCGTGTTGATGATCCGGGCGTCGTTGCTCTCGCCGGCCTTGACACGGTCACGCCAGTGGGCGGCGGCGTGGCGGGCGACGGCGAAGGTGCCCTTCAGGTGGACCCGGATGACCGAGTCCCACTCCTCCTCGCTCATGTTGACCAGCATGCGGTCGCGCAGGATCCCGGCGTTGTTGACCACGACGTCGAGCCCGCCGAACACCTGCCGCGCCTGGTCGACGAGCGCCTTGGCGCCGTCCCAGCTGGAGATGTCATCGGTGTTGGCCACCGCCGCCCCGCCGGCGGCGGTGATCTCGTCGACGACCTGCTGGGCCGGACCCCTGTCCTGCGCCAAGGGATCGGGCCCGGTGCCGGTCCGGTCGCCACCGAGGTCGTTGACGACGACGTGGGCGCCGTGGGCGGCCAGCAGGATTGCGTACTCCCGGCCGATGCCCCGGCCGGCGCCGGTGACGACGCAGACCCGTCCCTCGCAGAGGCGGCCCTGGGTGAGCGATGGTTCAGTCATGGTGCGATCATCGCACGAACGGCGGCCGTGCCCAGATACGAGCTGACGACGTCCGGGTGGCGGACGACCTCGGCGGGCGGGCCGTCGGTCACGACCCGGCCGAGGTCCATGGCCACCAGCCGGTCGGCGATGGCCAGCAGGAGTGGCACGTCATGGGCCACGATGACGATGGCGCAGCCGGTGCGGTCCCGCACCCGGAGCAGCAGGGCACCGAGCGCTTCGGTCTCCGGCTCGGCCAGGCCGGCCGACGGCTCGTCGAGGAGGAGGACCCTCGGCTCCTGGGCGATGAGGGAGCCGAGTTCGACGAGACGGCGGACGCCCGTCGAGAGCTGGGCCGGGAAGCGGTCGCGCCAGGCCTCGAGGCCGAGGTCGGCGAGGAGCCCGTCGACGCGCTCGCCGACGCCCGCCTCGAACTGGCCCGACGCCGGGAGGCGCAAGGCGGCGGCCAGCGGGCCGGGCGGCGACGCCGTCCGCTCGGAGGCGATGGCCAGGTTCTCGGCCACGGTCAGCCCGGGGAAGAGCCGGCTGTCCTGGAAGGATCGGGCCAGCCCGGCCAGGGCCCGCAGCCGGGGCCCGAGGGCGGTGACGTCGGCGCCGGCGAAGCGGACGCGGCCCGCCTCGGGGGTGACGAACCCCGACAGGGCGTCGACCAGTGTCGTCTTGCCTGCGCCGTTGGGCCCGATGAGGCCGACGATCTCGCCTTCCCGGACGGCGAGGCCGGCGTCGTCGACGGCGGTCAGGCCGCCGAAGCGGACGGTGAGCCCGGCGCAGGCCAGCACCTCGGCCGGCTGCTCGGCGGCGTCAGCCCCGACGCTGATCCCGGGCCGGGCGCGCCCGGTCGGCTCGGGCCGGGCCCGGC
>JAUZEX010000865.1 GCA_030838815.1 Actinomycetota bacterium | reverse complement strand
GTCATGTCGGTGTCGACGTAGCCGGGAGAGATGGCGGTGGCGCTCACGCCCGCCGCGGACTCCTCCACGCACAGCGTCTCGCACAGCGAGATGAGGCCGGCCTTGCTGGCGCCGTAGGCGGAGAACCCCGCCTCGGACACGACGCCGGTCAGCGAGGAGAGGGCGACCACCCGGGCGCCATAGGGCCGGTTGACGGCGGCGGTGGCCCGCAACATCGGGATGCACCGTTGGATGAGCAGGAACGACGAACGGAGGTTGACCCCCAACTGCAGGTCGTAGCTCTTCATCGGCACGTCGGCGATGGGCTGGTTCCCGCCCAGGCCGGCGGCGAGGACGAGGAGGTCGAGCCGGCCGAACCGCTCCTCGTGCTCCCGGGCCAGGCGGACGACATCGTCGTCGTCGCCCATGTCGGCCACCACACCATGCACCGGGGCGGACGACTCCTTCAGCAGCCGTTCGGTCATGGCCGCCACGCCGGGCGCCTGCCGGGCGGCGATCGTCAGCCCGTAGCCCTCCTGGGCGAGGCGCAGGGCGATTTCCGCTCCGATGCCCCGGGAGGCGCCGGTGACGAGGGCGGTCCGGTCCACCTCACGCCTCCGTGGTGGCCGCGGCCAGGCCGGCGGCGCACAGGGCGTGGGTGCGGTTGGCGAAGTACTGGGCCAGGATGGCCTTCCCGTCCCGGAAGGTGTAGACGAGCGTCCAGTCCGGCGACCCGTCGCCACCGGGGGCCGTGCCCCAGGTGAACGACACGATCACCTTGTCGCCGGTGGTCTGGAACTCGCCCAGGGTGACGGGCTGGTGGATCCCCTTGAAGAACTCGTGGATGGCCTCCCGCCCGGTCACCGTCTTCCCGAGGTCGGGGAAGCGGGCCTGGGGCTGGAGCTCGGCGTCGTCGGCGTAGATCTCCATGTACTCGTCGAGCAGGCCGGGGTTCCACAGATCCTCGACGGCCCGGCGCAGAATTTCGGCGTTTCCGGTCATGCTGTCCCTTCTCACGACGTCACCGCTGCGACGTCGATACCGAGATAGCGCTGGAACACGTCCTCACCCTCGAGCTCGGCCGCGTCGCCGGCGAAGGTGACGCTGCCCCGGCCCAGGATGTACACGTAGTCGGCGATGGCCAGCGCCTTGGTGGCGTACTGCTCGACGAGCAGCAGGGCGGTGCCCTGCTTCGCCATGCGTTCCAGGAACTCGAAGATCTCGTCCACGATGATCGGGGCGAGGCCCATCGAGACCTCGTCGAGCAGCACGACGTGGGGGTTGGTGACATAGGACCGGGCCAGGGCCAACATCTGCTGTTGCCCGCCGCTCATGGTTCCCGCCACCTGGTTCAGGCGGTCGCCCAGGATCGGAAAGGCCTCAACGGCCCGGTCCCGGCTCTCCCGCTCCTGACCCGGGGGGCTGAACAGCTCGAGGTTCTGGGCCACGGTGAGGGGCGGGAACACGCCCCGGCCTTCGGGGACGTGGCACACACCCCGCCCGGCGAGTTCGTGGGGCGGCCGGCCGGTGACATCCTCGCCGTCGATCAGCAGCCGACCCTTCCACGGCGCGAGCAGCCCGGACGCCACCCGCAGCAGGGTGGTCTTCCCCGCGCCATTGGGGCCGAGCAGGGCGACGACGGACGAGTCGGGGACGGTCAGGTCGACGTCGCGAAGGACGGTCGTCCCGCCGTAGCCGGCCGTGACACCTTGGAGGACCAGCATCAGACGACCTCCGCCGCTTCGCGGGCTTCGTGGTCGGCGGCGATCTCGGCCAGGCCTTCCTCGGAACCGAGGTAGGCGGCCCGCACGATGGGACTGGCCTGGGTCTCGGCGGCCGTCCCTTCGAAGATCAGCTCGCCGAAGTCGAGCACGTACAGGTAGTCGCACACCGACATGACCATGGCCATGTCGTGCTCCACGAGCAGGATCCCGATGTCGTGGTTCTCGACGAGACCCCGCAGGATGGCCGATAGCTTCTCGGACTCGGCGTGGTCGAGCCCCGACGACGGCTCGTCGAGGAGCAGCAGGTCGAAGCCGCCGGCGTAGACGCGGGCCAGTTCGACGAGCCGCCGCTGGCCGGTGGAGAGGAGCCCTACCGAGTCGTCGGCGAGTTTGGTGATGCCGAACAGTTCCAGTGCCTCCGCGGTGGCCGACCGGGTGGCCGCCCGGCGCTTCGGAGTGGAGATCTGCTGCCGCAGCGGGTTCGACCCGGCGACGCGGGCCTCCCGGCCGAGGGCTACGTTCTCCGCCACGGTCATCGACGTGAACAGCTCCATGCGCTGGAACGTCCGGCCGAGACCGAGGCGGGCCCGGGCGGCGGGGCCCCGGCGGGTCACGTTGTTGCCGCGGAGGAGGACCCGGCCGGTGGTGGCCCGGAGCAGGCCGCTGCAGGCATTGAAGGTCGTGGTCTTGCCGGCGCCGTTGGGGCCGATCAGCCCGGTGAGGCGGCCGATCGGGGCTTCGAGGGTGATGTTGTCGAGGGCGAGGTGGCCCCCGTACCGGACCGTGAGGTCGGTCACTTCGAGGCCCGGACTGGTCGCCCGGGGGTGCGGGGGTGTCCCCTGCAGTGGCGTCCCCTGCAGTGGCGTCATAGCGCTGCTCCCTCCACGGCGTGGGCAGGCAGGGCTTCGTCGGCCCGGCGGGCGCCGAGCGGGCTGCGGACCCGCAGCGCCGTCGACGCCCGGGTGGCGGACTCCAGCCGGGCCCCGAAGCGGGTTTTCAGGCCGGCCCAGTCGACGCGGCCGTCGGAGATGAGGGCGGCGGCGACGGCGACGACACCGAAGAGCATCGACTGCACCTCCGGGGTCAGGCTGACGTAACTGGGGATGACCACGAGGAGGGCGGCGGCCAAGAACCCCGATGTGAGGTAGCCGGCCATGGCGCCGGCCACGGTCAGGACCGCCAGGTACAGCAGAGAGTTGGTGGCCGGGAAGCTGACCGGGGTGGCGGTGCCGATCAGGACGATGTACAGCGCTCCGGCGATCCCGGCGAAGAAGGCCGACACGGCGAAGGCGATCAGGCGGGTGACGTTGACGCCGAGCCCCATCGTGGTCAGGGCCGTGGGGGAGTCGGCCATGGCCCGGAAGAACCGGCCGAGCTGCGCCCGGCGCATCCCGAGCAACATGAGGCAGCTGACGGCCACGACGGCCAGCACCACGAAGTAGAAGTCGTGGGCGCTGTCGGCCGAGATGGGCCCGAACTGCGGCCGCGGACCGCGGACCCCGCCCCCCGTCCCCGACACCGCTCCAAAGAGCAGGCTGCTGTTGAACAGGACGTTGTCCATCAGCAGGGAGAAACCGAAGGTGGCCAGGGCCAGATAGATTCCCGACAGGCGCATGGCGGGCAGGGCCAGCAGGGCGCCGACCGCTCCCGTCACGAGCCCGGCGGCGACGAGCCCGACCAGCCACGGCCAGCCGGAGTTGCCGACGAGGTGGCCGAAGGTGGCGGCCCCCACACCGGCGAAGGCGGCATGGGCGAGCGAGATCTGGCCCGACAGGCGGGTCAGGGTCGACAGCGACAGGAAGAGGATCGAGAAGATCAGTGCGGAGGTGTACACCGGCAGCCGGGCACCGACCACCGACGGAACGGCGATGAGGGCTCCGGCGGCAGCCAGGACCAGGACGGCCCGGACCCGCGGCGGCAGCGACGACTGGCGCATCACCGCACCGGTGAACCGCCCGGCGCCCTTCGGGAGCTTCCGGCTCGGCGTGGCCAACATGACGACAATCAGGACGATGAACGGGACCACGCTCGGCAGGCCGTTCCAGGGCGGGGTGGCTCCGAACTGCTTCTGGGCCAGGGCGGCGAGGATGCCGACGACGATGCCGCCGGCGTAGGTCCACCCCAGGCTGGAGAAGCGGCCGATGGCCACGGCGCCGAACGCCTGGACGACCAGCGCGCTGAGCAGGAAGGCATCGGCGCCGAGCGTCGGGGCGATGAGGATGCCGGTCAGGGCGGCGAATGAGCAGCCGATGACCCACGAGGCCCGGCGCACCGGGACGGGGTTCATCCCCGTCAGGCTCAGCAGTGCCGGGTCGGCGACGACGGCCGTGGTGGCCTTCCCGACGCGGGTGGCCTTGAGGAACAGGACCAGGCCGAGGAAGCTGCCGACGCCGACGGCGACGTTGATGATCTGCACCCAGCTGACGGACACGCTCGAGAGGTTGAAGACCTCGCTGGTGGGGAGGAACTCCGGGAACCGCAGCTGAAGGGGACCGTAGCGCCAGTACAGGAAGCCCTGGATCAGCAGCAGCAGGCCGATGGTCGAGACGGTGATGGTGGCCTGGCGGGTGGCGACCAGGCTCCGGAAGAGCCGTTCGGCGATAAGGCCGGCGATCGGCCCGAAGACCCCGACAGAGACCAGGGCGGCCAGCGGCCAGGCCCAGCCCATGGTGAAGTGCAGCGAGTAGAAGACGTAGGCCGAGGCGGCGGCGAGGGCTCCATGAGCCAGGTTGAACACGCCCGAGGTGCGGTAGGTGAGCACGAGCCCCAGGCCGGCGAGGCCGTAGAGCGAGCCGGTCACGGTACCGATGATGATGAACGGCAGCCAGTCGCTCATGACGTCGCTCCTGCGCCGCAGACACCGCAGGGCAGCCGTCCGGCACGTTCGTGGTCGACCTGGCTGGCCGGGATCACGGGCTTTCCGGCGGTGAGCGGGCAGCCGGCCCGGTGGTAGCGCGACATCGTCTCGGTGGCCACGAGCCCGGTGGGGGGGAGCGGCCCGGTTCCGTTCGTGGCGGCCGACGGGTCGTTGACGGCCAGCGCCGCGCCGAGCCGCTGGAGGTGGAGCAGGAAGACCCGCTCACCGCTGGTGGCGGCCAGCCCGGCGCCGGCGCAGACGAGGACGGCGCCGACGAGGCTGAGACCCGTCCAGCTGATCTGACGGTCGACATGAAGACTGCTCGCCACCTTGATCCAGGCGACCAGCATGGCCACGATGCCGCTGCCGGCCATCAGCAGGGCGAGGGGCAGGAGCGGCCGCGGGGGCCGGGCCGGCCGGGGTGTGGGAGGCATCGGTCTATACCTCCGACGCGACGGTCGAACGGCGACCGGAGTGGATCGGGGCCGGCGTCACGGCCTGGGGCGCGGCCGCCGGCGAAGGGACGGTGCTCGCGCCGAGATCAACGACCCGGCCCTGGTTCTGGGCGGCCATGGTCTGGACGAGCTCCTCGAGCCGGTCCAGCTTCCGCCAGGCGTCGCGGAGGTCGGCGGAGCGCCACAGCGCGCCGGCCATGGACACGAGGCACACGCCGAGGAGCCCCCCGGAGACGACGTAGGGCATCTGCTTGTAGGTGAAGACGGTGCCGCTCACGCCGAGCCAGGCCACCAGCAGGGCGACGAGGCCCGTCACGGCCAGCGCCACGGCCGCGGTGCGGTCCCACTGGCTCTTGCAGAGGGTGATCAGGTTGCGGAACATCAGCTCCTCGCTTCCTTGGACAAGAGGTGGACGCCGAGCGCGGCGCCCATCGCCACGGCGATGAGGGCGGTCAGCGCGATCAGCATGGGAGTGGCGTTGCTGCGGGTCACGAGGAATCCGCTGGCCAGAGCCACGGACGGCGATCGGGTGCCGGACCCCGGTGCGGTGGTCGCCGCGGCTGCGCCGGAACCGAGCGCGCCGGCCCCCCCGAGGCTTGCCCCGGCGGTGGTGCCGGCCGGCGGGCCGCCCGCCGAGGAGATGTCAGGCACGGTGAGTGTCCCGGCGTCCAGCGGTACCGACGTCGGCGCGTCGTACTGGCCGGTGAGGGCGGCCCCGGCGGCCAGGCCGGCGGCTTCCGATGTCGCCGGAACCGAGGCGTCGGTGCCGGGACTGGTGGAAGCGGCCGGCGGCGGGCCGGAGGCCGGAGTGGCCTCGCCCAGCGTGTCGTCGACCACCGAGGACTTCTCGGCCGGCGTGCCCTGGACGAAGGCGGCCGCCCCGCCGAGCGTGTAGGTCACCGTCGCCCCCGACTTCGCTTCCGTCTGGACGATCCGGACGACCGGCGCGACGATTCCGGTCTCGGTCTCCTCCGGGGCGAAGACCTTCACCGTGATCCCTGCCGAAGCCAGTGCCTGGCGGACGGAGGCGGTGTCGGGGGCGCCGGGGGCCGGGGTCCCACCAGCGGAGACCCCGCTGCCGTCGATGACCACCGGCGTGAGGCCGACCTTGGCCGCTACGACGCGCGTGTCCGCCTTGCGGTCGAGCTTCCCGTCGGCCGGGAGAGCCGTCGTGGCGGAGGAGACGAGCTCGCCGATCTCCAGCGGGCCGACGGCCAATCCGGTGAGACGGCTACTGGCCGAACCGACGACGGCTGTCGCTGACGACTGCGTCGATGCCTTCGCCTCGGCCAGGCCGAGGGTGCCGACTCCGGGTGACCGCACGCCGGCGGAGGCAGTCCCCTGCGACGACGTCCCGTTGCTCTGCGCCTGGATGGCGTAGGGCCCACTCCCGACGTGCTGCTCCGGGACGGTCGGGTTGTAGGACACGACGTAGAACGGGTAGTCCGGGGCCGGGACCTGCCCGTTGGACGCCCCCTTCACGAGCCCGCCGGCCACGGCGAGATTCGCCCCGGGGTAGGGGAAGGAGGCGAAGGCCTGGCTGGCGCCGTTGGAGTCGAGCACAGCCTGGGCGGTCGGACCGCCCACGTCGGCAACGGTGTTGCTGAGCGGGGCGGCCGGGAGCGTCATGGTGACCCGGACACCGTCGGCGGTGGCGGCGGCCGAATACGTTCCCTGGTACGGCGCGTCCGGTTCGGCGGCGCCGGCGGCGCGGGCACCCAGCGCACCGGCGGTCAGCGTTGCGGTGGCGAGCACGGCCGCCAGGCTGAGGCAGGTCGAGCGACGGAGGGTCACGGCTCCAGGCCCTTCATGCAGAACTTTGGCCGGCTGGTCCACTTCCCACCACTGACGACCATCGGGTACCCGCAGGCCACCGTCTTCACCGGTTGTCCCTGCCGGAACGTCAGCGGGTAGGTCAGGTCGCCGAGGGTCTCCCCGGTGAAGGAGTACAGGCCGTCGAGGATGTCCTGGTTGGTCGGCACCTTGGTCGGGGGGATGTCCCGGGCGGCCCGTTCGAAACCCTTGCCGGCCAGCCAGCCGACTTCGCCATTGCTCTCCAGGGCCGTGTCCGGGGCGTACTTCTTGAGCGCCCCGAGGTACTCGGCCATGGCCGGTTGGGTGGTCTCCGTCCAGGGGAGGGCGACCATGCCCAACACTCCGCCTTCGGCGTTGGGATTCTTCGGGAAGTCGGCCTGGGCCTGGAGGTTCGCCACGGTGATGCCGGGCTTGTAGTTCACCTTGGCGCAGGAGTTGAGCAGGCGCTCGTTGGTCTGCGAGTCGAACGACGTCACGAACACCTGCGCACCGGCGTTGCGGGCCTGGAGGCACATCGACGTCATGTCCGGCTGCGTCAGGCTCGCCTTGCCCTCGTAGACGACCTCGAAGCCGAGCTGCTGCGCCACCTGCCCGAATGTCTTGGGCGCGACGTTGCAGTACTCACCTTCGGTGCAGGTGGCGATGGCGATCTTCTTCATACCCTGGGGCACGTACACCTGAGCGCCGGAAGCGATCGTCACCATCTGCATGTAGATGCCACTCGGGAAGAGCGGGAAGGACATCGGGTCGGAGTAGAAGTGCATCGACCCGCCGCCCTGGC
>JAUZEX010000838.1 GCA_030838815.1 Actinomycetota bacterium | reverse complement strand
GGCCGGCCCGCCAGGTGTTGGCCTCGAGAGCGTCGAGCTTGTAGGGCGCCCGGTGCGCGGCGTCGAGGCCCCACCGGACACCGGCCGCCGCCACCCACTCCTCGGCCCGGCCCAGGTCGTCGTCATCGAGCCGGAACCGACGACGGACGGGCTCCCGGCCGGCCAGGTCGAGCACCTGGGCGGCCGTCACCCGGCCCGAGGCGAGGGCGAGGAGCTCGGCCACGACGCCGAGCACCGGGTTGGTCTGGCGCAGCGAACGGTCGGCCAGGCGCACCCGCAGGTCGACCCGGGTCGGCCCGGTCCCCGACGGCGCGGTGCCGGACGGCTGGGCGGAGCCGCCCTTCCCGCCGACGTCGCCCCCGTCGCGGTCGAGCCCTTCGGCGGCCCCGAACGTGGCGTGGATCAGCGGGGCGAAGGCCTCGATGTCGGGGCACATCACGACGATGTCGCGGGGCTCGAGCGTCGGGTCGGCAGCCAGCAGGTGGAGGATTGCGTCGCGCACCACCTCGACCTGGCGGCCCCGGCCGTGGCAGGCGTGGACGGCGAGGCTGGTGTCGGCCGGGTCGAGGAGGGCACGATCGTCCCGCCCCGCCAGGGGCAGGCCGGGCGGCGGCCGGTCCGCCCGCACGTCGGCTTGGATGCGGTGCAGGAGTCTGGTTTCCGCCGCTTCGATGGGATGGTGGTGGTCGACCGGGGCCACCCCGGCAGGACCGTCGCCGTCGCCGGCGTCGGGAGCGGTGAGGACGAGTTGCATCTCCCGGGCGTCGCGCCCCCAGGAGGTGAGGAGCGGGTTGGCGGGCAGATCGGCCGTCGGGTCGGCGGGACGGGGGACGACCGCCGCCCGCCCGCCGGTGCGGGCGTCGACCCGGCTCCACAGCACGGGCGAGGGGTGGAGCAGGAACAGGTGCACGTCGCGGTGGACGGCCAACGCCCGCAGCACGGCGAGCCCGCTGGGCGGCAACCGGGTGAGGCCGAAGATCGACAGGCGGCCCGGGAGGTCGACGATCCCCGGGTCGGCCCGCAGGGCGGTGCAGGCCTCGTCGAGCCGCTCGGCGGGGCTGGGGATGGCGATCCGGTCCC
This sequence comes from Actinomycetota bacterium, assembly GCA_030838815.1. GTDB lineage: Bacteria > Actinomycetota > Acidimicrobiia > IMCC26256 > BP-133 > BP-133. Next base: position 4,429 of record JAUZEX010000838.1, on the reverse strand, counting down.
GCAGGCGGCGCCACAACTCGGCCTGCCAGGCCCACTGGGGCCGGAGCGGGCGGCCGGCGCCGTCGGTGTCGTCCTTGGCCGCCCAGGACCGGAGCATGCCGGGACGGTGCACGCCGTAGCGGTCGTAGAGGTCGGCGAGGTGGCGGGCGCCGCCGAAGCGGCGGGCCCCGCGGCCAAGATCGTCGGAGCCGGGGTCGCCGCCCCGGTCGGCGCCGCCGGTGGCGCCGAGGTAGGTGGCCAGCGGGGCGAGCCAGGGTTCACCGAGGGCGGCGTCGATCACGTCGAGGAGTGGCCAGACCGACCGGGCCGCCACCCAGGGGTCGGCGTTGCGCTCCACGCCGGTGGCGGCCGCCACCGCCCCGCCGGTCAGGGCGGCGGGGTAGGGAAAGTCGATGTTGGCGCACACCCCGTCGGCCCGGCCGGGGGTGGCGCCGAGCCGGGTCGAGAGCCGCTGGGTCAGCCACCGCTCCACCCCGCGGGTGGGGACGGCCACGACCTCGGCGGCCATCGCGTCGTCGAGTGGGTCGACGACGACGGCTCCGAGGGCGGCCACGAGGGCGTCGGCCCGTTCGGCTCGGTGGATGTGCAGCATGCGCGAACTCCGGTGCAGCGTAGAGACCCCAGGGGAAGTGTTGCCCCCGGAGTATGCACCGGCGGTGTGACACTTTCGCCGGGCCGGCCGGCACTTCGGCGTCGTGCACAGGTTGTCCACAAGTTGTTCCCCCTGATGATCCACAGGGCTGCCGTTTTAGGGTGGACGCATGGAGAGCGGCCCCGACCTCCGTGGCGCCACCAGCGACGTCGTCTACGACGTGGTCCTCGCCGATGGCGAGGTGATCAAGGTTCTCGGCGCCAACGCCTCTGTGCAGGAGGGGCCGCTCCCCATCCTCCGCCCCTTGACCCTCCGGATGGTCCCCGCCGGCGACGGTCACCGTTTCGGGGTCACCGCCGGCTGACGCCCGGTTCGGAGGGCAGACCGGTTGCCGCAGAGCCCGAGCCTCCCCCGGACCGGGCTCTGCGGTGGACGGACGGCCGCCCCTCCCGGCCCGGCCGCGCGGAGCGGCCCGGCGGTGCAGGAGGTTTGTCACAGCCTTGCAATACCGGGCGGTGGGAGGTCGCTGCTGACGCGGCGAATCTTCACTGACAGCGACATCCGGCCCCCCACCCCCGGCGCCGGCCACCGTTGGAGGACCCCCCTTGCCTCGTCGCGTCTTCTCTCCGCGCTCCACCGCCGCCCATCCCGCCCCGCCGGCGGAGTCTGTGGGCGGCCGACGCGACCCCCGCACCGCCACGCCCGTCCGCCGAACCGGCCGCTGAGGCTTCGCCGATGCTGGACTACCAGTTCCTCGGCCTGGTGGCGGTGGTCCTGGCCATCGTCACCCGAGGCTCCCCCCTGCCCGTGGTGGTGGTCACGGTCGTCATCGGTGTGGTGATGCTGGCCTGCAACGCCGCGGCGAAGTGGCACCGCCGCCGCCACCCGAAGCCGCCGCCCCGGACCCGCGGCGGCACATCGACCGCCTCCGCCGGTGAGCTGAAGCGTTGGATGACGGCCGTGGAACGGATCCTGGGCTCGGCCGACTGACCCTGCTGCGTTCGACGCCCATCACCCTTCGTCGGGCCGACCGGTGGCCGAAGTCGTTGGCTGCAGCCCGCCGGTTGCGGCGGGGTCAGGCGGCCAACGGGCCGGGAAACGTGGTCAGTTCCAGATGGGCTTCGACATCCGGCGCCCCGCACGAGACGAGGGCGGCGTCGAGCTCCGGAAGCGGGTCACTGCCGTGGTGCAGACGGCCGCTGCCGGCCAGAAAGGCGTAGAGGTGCCGGAGCGAATCGGGCAGATCGGCCGGCGGCCGGCAGCCCGCCAGCGCGCACCACGCCCCCACGGTCGACCCCACGAAGGTCGGTAGCGCCGCGGCGAGCCAGGGGCCGGTCACACCGTCGACGTCGCCGGGAGCGCCGTCGCAGGCGGCCGCCGCCGCCCACAGGGCGACGTGGTCGGCGGGAACGGACAGGCCCCGGGCCATCGCCCACTGCCCCGCGCTGGTGACGAGCCGGCGGTGCCGCCGCCGCGGTTCCGCCACCGCCTCGTGAAGCGGCCACGGCCGCGCCGGATCGGACGGCACAGGGTCGGGACGGCGGCCAGCGACCGCCGGGAGCAAGATGACGAGCGACACAGCGACCTCCGAAGGTGCAGCGGACGGGGGAGGACGCCGTGCGGCCGGCGACGAGCCAGCGCGAACCATATCGGGTGGGTGTGACGACGTCCTTCGAATTGCGCCACGATCCGACCGTGTCCAGGCCCGCCCCGCCCGGTCCTCGCGGCCGGCGGCGAGGGGGTTACCGGCTTGTCCGAACAACCTGACATCCGGTCCACGGCCGCCGGCGGCATTCATGACGGACGGCACCCGCCGGGCCTGTGTAAACGTCCGTTCCGTCACCTTGCGCAGGAGCCAGGGCACCGGGCCGGGAACTGGTTCGCATGACTGGGGGCAGGAGACGGGGACCGGCGTTTTCACGGCCGGTACAACCCCGCACACCGAACGGAAGACGACACGGGTACCGCGCCGGACGTAGGCGCTACCGGCTCAACGGTTAGGCGACCCGGACCCTGGGCGACCTGGACGCTGGCGCGGCACCGCCGGGCCACGCCAGCGGCGCGACCCGGCGGCAACCAGCGGGCTAGCGAACCTGGATGTTGCCGGAGCGGATGGCGCCGCTGTCGCTCACCGACGACCCGTCCTGGCGGGTGAAGGTGAGGTTGGCCTCGTCCGTCTTGGGCGACGAACCGTTGTCGACGAACGTGGCGTCGAGCGAGACGGGCGTACGGCTGTGGTGCGGCCCCCGGGTCACGCAGCTGGCCTTGACGTGCGCCGCCGGCGGCCCGACGGTGATGTAGACGACCGGGCTGTAGGAGTCGAACCCGTCGCAGCGGACCCGGAACTGCCGGTCGGCCGATTCGTAGTTGAAGTGACCCTTGGCCAGCCGGTCCTGCCTGGCGTCGACCGAGAAGTGGGCCCCGGCCTGCGTGACGCCGCCGCCGGTGACGCGGCCCGCCGGAGCCTTGGCCGGCTTGGCCATCGCCGGTGACATCCCGCCCAGCAGCAGCGCGACGGAGACACCGGCCGCAAACACATGGTGACGACGCATCCATTCCTCCCAGAAATCATTCGGCCCGACCTGCCCCAACAGGACTTCTCGGCCCGCCGAGGGAAGTCCTGCCGGCACCGGGACTCCCGGTGCAGTCACCAGATAGAACGATGCATCACCCGCCGCCGTTACACCCAGAAGCCCCCACCCCGAACCGGCGTTCCTGACCGCGCCATGCCCGCGGGAGGAACGCGGGAATGGGACCGTCCGGCGCTGCGGCCAACCGGCGTTCCTGACCGCGCCATGCCCGCGGTGAGAAACGCGGGAATGGGACCGTCCGGCGCTGCCAACCGGCGTTCCTGATCGCGCCATCCCCGCGGTGAGGAACGCCGGAAGCAGGCGGACGGGCGAGCGGCCGGTTCAGCGGAACAGGCCCGTCGCGCCGTGGACGGCGACGAGGTACAGCGCCGTGCCGGCCACGTCGAGAACGGCCACCAACCCCGCCCGCAACCCGACGGCACCGGCCAGGGCCAGGTTCCGGCCGTTGGGCCGCACCACCACTGCGGCGCTCGACGCCGGTCGCGCCAACCGGTGCCCGGCCAGGCGGGCGAACCACCGGCCCCCGGCACGGCCGTCAGCCCGTCCGCCGCGGGCCAGCCGCCGTCCGAGGCGGAAGTGGAACGGATCGGCGAGGCACAGGCGGCCCGTGCCGATCACCACGAAGGGCGCCAGCCCGATCCGCCGCGACGCCAGGACCAGGAACGGCAGCCGGGGGCTCAGGACGATGAGCAGCAACGGGTTGCCGCGCAGTGCCGGCGCCGCCACCGTCCCCGCCGCCGAGACCACCGACAGCACGGCCAGCGGAAGGACGAGATCGAGGCTGGGCCGGCAGGCGGTGACCCTCCCGGCGAGGAAACATCGGATCCGGTCCGCCGCCCCGAGCCGGCGGATCCGTGGCGCAATTAGCCTTCCGGGGGCCGGGGCCAACACCCCGGCGGCCGGGTTCACGTTTCCATGGAATCGCATGTACCCGACGGGACGGTGTCGCCCGGAGGCGTCCCGGGTGGCCGGGCCGCAACATCGCCCCCCCGATGGCCGCCCTGGGCATGGGGTCGCCCGGCTGACCATCCCCCGGTCACGGGTCCGGAATTTGAGGCCCGGCCCAGAACGTGTATTGGTCCTGGCCCACCCGGCGGTCCCCTCCCGGCGCCGCAGCAATGTCACCCGGTCGAACTCGGCGCCGGTGGCGCTCACCGCCCGCACCGTCAGGGTCGTGGCCCCGCCGGCACCGCCCGGGTCGACGTCGACGAGGAGCAGCGAATGGTCGTTGTAGCGGAAGGCCGAC
>JAUZEX010000823.1 GCA_030838815.1 Actinomycetota bacterium | reverse complement strand
GCTGGGGCAGGTGGCGGCGCAGGATCTCGTCGTCGCTTTCGGCGATGGGCATCCCCTCGTCGGGCTGGCCCAGCCACACCTCGCCCGTCGTGCCGTCGATGGTGATCACGTCTCCGGCGGCGAACAGCGGGGTGCCGTCGGGCTGAGCGACGCCGTCCGGTCCGATCACCAGCGAGCCGGCCCCGACGACGGCCGGGATGCCCCAGCCGCGGGCCACCACGGCGGCGTGGCTGACGAGGCCGCCGGTGCTGGTCAGGACCCCGGCCGACACCGACATGCCGTGCACGTCCTCGGGGCTCGTCTCCGGACGGACGAGGATGACGGGCCCCACGGCGTCGGCGGCGGCGTCGGCGTCGAGGACGGCCGCGCCGGTGACGCGACCGGGGGACGCCCCGAGGCCTGTGGCGACCGGGACGGACGACGCCGAGGCGTGCCGGCCGGCGGCGAGCACCTCGGCCCGGGCCCTGTCCCGCACGTCCGCCGGGACGCGGGCCACGGCCTCCTCGGGGCTGAGGGCGATGTCGGGATCGCCGACCATCTCGACCGCGGCGCGCACCGCCGCCAGCGCCCCCCGCTTCCCGACCCGGGTCTGGAGGATCCACAGTCGTCCGCGCTCGACGGTGAACTCGACGTCGCACAGGTCGCGGTAATGGATCTCGAGCCGCCGCAGGTGGTGGCGGAGTTCGTCGTAGGCGTCGGGGAGGAGCTTTCCCATGGCGTCGATGGTGAGGGTGTGGGCCGTGCCGGCGACGACCTCCTCGCCCTGGGCCTTGGGGAGGAAGTCGCCGTAGGCGACGGCCTCGCCCGTGGACGGGTCACGGGTGAAGACCACGCCGGTACCCGAGTCGTCGTCGACGTTGCCGAACACCATGGCCTGGACGTTGACGGCGGTGCCGAGATCCTCGGCGATTCCTTCGTGGGCCCGGTAGGCCCGGGCGCGGGGGCTGTCCCAGCTGCGGAAGACCGCTTCCACGGCTCCCCGCAGCTGCGCCATCGGGTCAACGGGAATCGAGAGCTCCTCCTCGGCCAGCGCTCCGAGAATGCCGTCGACCTCGGCTCGGAGCTCGTCGACGCCGGCCGGGCCGACACGATCACGGCCGCCGCGGCGCAGGCGCTCGGCCGGAACGCCGAGCACGGTGGTGGCGTACATGGTGAGGAAGCGCCGGTAGCTCTCCCAGGCGAAGCGGGCGTCACCGGAGGTCTCGGCCAGCCCGGCGACGGCGGCGGGGTTGAGGCCGAGGTTGAGGACGGTGTCGAGCATGCCGGGCATCGACCGCGGCGCGCCGCTGCGGACCGCGAGCAGCAGCGGGTCCGAAGCGCCGCCGACGGACCGCCCCATGCGCTGCTCGAGCGCCCGGCACCGCCGGTCGAGGGCGGCGTCGAGCCCTTCGGGCCAACCGGTCTCCCGGTAAGCCCTGCACACAGGAACGCCGATGGTGAAGCCGGCCGGCACGGGCAGCCCCAGCACGGTCGTCATCTCGGCGAGCCCGGCGCCCTTGCCGCCGAGGACGGCGACGAGCTCGCGGGGCGGGCGGTCATGACGGTGGTCGAAGGGAAAGATCATGTCTAGTGACCGTCGGCCGTGGAGCGCTCGCGGCCCAGGGTGCTCAGCAGGTCCTGGTGCAGCTCCATCCAGTGGTCGTGGTAGCTGGCGGCGAGCGGCGCGGCCAGCGCCCGGGTGTCACCGTTCCGGAGCCGGACGAGGGCGGCGGTGAAGCCGGGTTCGTAGTGGCCGAAGCGGGGGAGGTACTCGGCCAGGGCGGCGGTCACCGCCACGGCCTGCGGGTGAAGCCCCTCGAGGTCGGCGACCACGGCCGCGTCGTAGGCGGCGTCGCTGTGGTCGTTGGGGGAGTTGTCCGGCTGAAGCTGCCACCGGGTGCAGATCTGCTTGAAGGGTTCGTTGAGCGCCAGGAACGCCTCGTTGGCCAGCTCGACCTCGGACCGGCAGCCGCGCTCGGCCATTTCCTCGGCCAGCAGCCCGGCGTGGGCGGTGCGCCCGTCCGGAGTGAGGATCCAGCCCGAGATGCGGCCCGACCGCTCGACGACGTGCCCGTCGGCGCGGGCCTGTTCGAGGATGTCGGCGGCGGTGGCTGCGTCCACGCCGGTCCGTTGCGCCACGGTGTCACCGTCGACGAAACCGCGGAGCCGTAGCGTGTGGAGAACAAGAAGCCGCTGGTCGGTGAGGCGGGCAGGCGTCATGGGGGACCCCCTCCAAGGAATGTGAATCCGATGTCACATCCTAAGCAGTTCGCAAACGGGCGTGCAAGCCCGAAATTTCCCTTGTGCGCCCCTGCTAACGACGGCTTCGACCAAGCCTTAGGCCCGCTCCCGGGGGCGCGGGTACGTGAACGCGCCTTCACAACTCGTATACTGCGACCATGCCGGACAGCACGATTGCGGTTGGAACGGGAGCGAAGACCCGCCGGGGGGCGGTCACCCGGGCCCGCCTCGTCGACGCGGCCGCCACCGTCTTCGCCGAGTCTGGCTACAGCGCGGCCCGCATCTCCGACATGGTCGGCTTGGCCGGCATCTCGCAGGGCAACTTCTACCGGCACTTCCAGAGCAAGGACGAGATCCTCCTCGCCGTGCTCGAGGGCCCGCTTGATGACGTGCGGCGGGCCAGCAGCCGCCGGCCTGGCGCGCAGGTGGTCCTCTCCGAGCTCGTGGCCGCCAACCGCGCCTTCTTCGCCGCCTATGCCCGCCACCGCCACGTCATCCGGGTGATGCGGGAGGCGGCGGCCACGAACCCCGAGTTCGGGCGGCTCTGGCTGAAGATCCGCCGCGGGTTCGTCGAGCGGACGATGCACTGGTTGGAAGGTCTCCAGGAGTCCGGTCAGCTCGAACCCGGGGCGAACGCCGAGTTGCTGGCCGAGACACTCGGCTCGGTGGTGGAGCACCTGGCCTACGTCCG
>JAUZEX010000787.1 GCA_030838815.1 Actinomycetota bacterium | reverse complement strand
ACGAGATGGTCGAGCGAGGGGGAGACGATGGACTTCAAAGCGGGGACGCGACTGCGCAGCCAGGCCTGTGCGGCCGAAGTGATCGTGGTCCGGCCCCCCGGCCGGGATGTCGACCTCCGCTGCGGCGGCGCCCCGATGATCCCGATGGACGGGGTGGTCGAGCAGCACCCCCTCGACGCCGCCCAGGCGGCCGGGACGCTTCTCGGCAAGCGCTACGCCGACCCCGACAGCGGCCTCGAGCTCCTCTGCACCAAGGCCGGCGAAGGCTCCCTGGTGCTCGACGGTGCGCCGCTCCCCCAGAAGGACGCCAAGCCCCTCCCGTCCTCGGACTGAGCCGGTGGCGGCCCCGGATTACGAGACCCTGCTCTACTCCGTCGCCGACGACGGTGTGGCGACGATCACGCTGAACCGGCCGGAGCGGTTGAACACGATCGTCCCGCCGATGCCGGACGAGTTCGAGGCCGCGGTGCGCCGGGCGACCCTCGACGAGGCCGTGAAGGTGATCGTCGTGCGGGGCGCCGGCCGGTCGTTCTGCGCCGGGTACGACTTCGGCGACGGCTTCCACCACTGGGACGGAAACATCACGACCGACGGCCGGTGGGACCCGGGCAAGGACTTCGCCTGGGCCACCTCGCCGCTGGTGGCCCCGACGCAGCAGTTCATGTCGATGTGGCGGACGCCGAAACCGGTGATCGCCCAGGTCCACGGCTGGTGCCTCGGCGGCGGGAGCGAGACCGCACTGTGCGCCGACATCGTGATCGCCTCCGACGACGCCCGCATCGGCACCCCCTACGCCCGCATGTGGGGCTGCCACCTGTCCGGCATGTGGATCTTCCGCCTCGGCCTGACCCGGGCCAAGGAGTACGCCCTCACCGGTCGGCCGGTGTCGGGGGTGGAGGCGGCGGAGATCGGCCTGATCAACCGGTCCGTGCCCTTCGACCGCCTCGAAGCCGAGGTGGCCGGCTGGGCCCGGCGGCTGGCGGGCATCCCCGCCTCCCAGCTGGCGGCGATGAAACTCGTCGTGAACCAGGTGTACGAGAACCAGGGCCTGCACTCCACCCAGGTGCTCGGCCCCGTTCTCGACGGCCTCATGCGGAACACCCCCGACGCCCGGCGTTTCATCGACCTGGCCGGCTCCGCGGGTGTGGCCGCCGTCCTGGCCGAACGGGACGGGCCCTGGCTCGACTACAGCCACGCCCCGCCCGGCGAACAGCCCGACCCGTCCCACGTCATCGAGCCGTAAGCGCGACGCCCAGGGGGGCGGCTGGTTTGTCGGGGGGCGCCCGGGGTACGCGCTGATCGTGCCCGACCGCGCCGCCGAGCCCAGGATGATCGCCGTCCTCAAGAAGACGGTGGGCGTGCTGCGCGAGGCCGGGATCCCCTTCGCCCTGGCCGGAAGCTGGGCCTGCTGGGCGCTGGGCGGCCCCCCGTCCCGCCACGACGTCGACCTGGCCCTCCCGCACGCCGACGCCGAACGGGCGCTCGAGGCGCTGGCGGCGGCCGGTTTCTCGGTCGAGCGCCCGCCGGAGGGCTGGCTGTTCAAGGCCTGGCTCGACGACGTCCTGGTCGACCTCATCTGGGCCCCGACCGGCCTCGAGGTCACCGAGACGATGTTGCGGGCGGCCCAGCCGGTCAACGTCGACGGGCTGCTGGTCCCGGCCCTGACGCCGACCGACGTCCTCACCTCGAAGCTGCTCGCCCTCAACGAGGGCCACCTCGACTTCGAGGGCCTGCTGGCCATCGTCCGGGGCGTGCGGGAGCAGGTCGACTGGCCCGAGCTCCGCCGCCGGGCCGAGCCGAATCCCCTGGCCCGGTCCTTCCTCTACATGGCCGACGAGCTCGGGCTCACACCCGAACCCGCCTCGACCCCGATGGCGAAAGGGGCGTGATCAGCACGGCCGGACCGATGGCCGGGGACACGCCGGTCCCGGAGGACCCGGGGGCGCTGACCGAGGAGACCCGTCGGGCGCTGGCCGACGATCCCCGCCTCGGCCAGCTCGACGTGGCCATCACGCTGCGGGGCCATCGGGCCCTGCTCACCGGCCACGTCGTGACCCGCGACCGCCAGCAGCTGCTGGCCGCCGTCGCCGCCGAGCACCTGCCGGGTTACGAGATCGACAACGCCACCACCACCCTCGAGGACATGGGGGAGCCCCCCGGCACCGGCGAGGAGCTGGGGGCGGGGCGATGACGACGATCCACGTCGCCGCCGTGGGGGACATCCACTTCGGGCCCGACGCCGCCGGGACGCTCCGGCCCCACCTCGAGCACCTCGGCCAACGGGCCGACCTTCTCCTCCTGGCCGGCGACCTGACCCGGGTCGGGACGGCCGACGAGGCCCGGGCCCTGGCCGACGAGCTGTCCGACGTCGACATCCCGATGGTGGCCGTTCTCGGGAACCACGACTACCACGGCAACGAGGCCGACAAGGTGCAGGCCATCCTGGAAGGCATCGGCGTCACCGTCCTGGAGGGCGACTCCGTCGTCATCCCCGTCAACGGGTCGACCGTCGGGGTGGCCGGCACCAAGGGCTTCGGCGGCGGCTTCGTGGGGGCGTGCGGCTCCGAGTTCGGCGAGCCGGAGATGAAGGCCTTCATGGCCCACTCCCGCTGCCTGGCCGAGCGGCTCGAGCAGTCGCTGGCCGCCCTCGACACCGACGTCAAGGTGGCGCTGCTGCACTACGCCCCCTGCCCCGACACCCTGATGGGCGAACGGCTCGAGATCTACCCCTTCCTCGGCTGCTACCTCCTCGGCGAGGCCGTCGACCGGGGCGGCGCCGCCCTGACGCTGCACGGCCACGCCCACCGGGGCACCGAGCGGGGTCTCACCGCCGGCGGCCGTCACGTCCGCAACGTGGCGCAGCCGGTCATCGGTCACGCCTACCAGCTCTACTGCCTCCGCCCCGACGGCGCCGCCGCCGACCCCGAGTGCGCCGCCCCGGCCTCCGACACCGTCCTCACCCGGGCGGGATCGCACCGGCCGTAGTCAGCAACTCTTGCCGTAGTCAGCAACTGAGCAGGGCGGCGGCCGCCCCTTGCGGGGCTGAAACAGCCGCCCCGGGGTACAGGCTGCGCATGCCCGACCACGAGGAACTGGCCGATCTCGTCAGCGAGGTGGCCAGCGCCGCCCTCGGCTTCGACAATCTGCGCCCGGGGCAGGAGACCGCGATGGCGGCCATCCTCGCCGGGCGCGACGTGCTCGCCGTCATGCCGACCGGAGCGGGGAAGTCGGCCATCTACCAGATCGCCGGTGCTCTCGTCCCCGGCGCCACCGTGGTGGTCTCGCCGCTCATCGCCCTCCAGCACGACCAGGTGGCGGCCATCGGCGACGGCCTCGGCGGAGCGCGCCAGATCAACTCGGCGATGACGGGGGCCCAGCGCCGGGAGGCCTTCGGGGACCTCGGCACCGGCGACCTGGAGTTCCTCTTCGTCGCTCCCGAGCAGCTGGCCAACGACGAGACGCTGGCCCGGATCAAGGCCGCCGGACCCTCCCTGTTCGTCGTCGACGAGGCCCACTGCATCAGTGCCTGGGGCCACGACTTCCGCCCCGACTACCTCCGACTCGGCGCCTTCATCGACGCCCTCGGCCGGCCCCAGGTCGTGGCCCTCACCGCCACCGCCGCGCCGCCCGTCCGCAAGGAGATCGTGGAGCAGCTCCAGATGCGCGACCCGGTGATCGTCGTCTCGGGCTTCATGCGGGACAACATCTACCTCGCCGTCGAGACCGTCGCCGATCACGAACAGACCGCGTCCGTGGTCGAGCGGGCCGTCCGCACGCCGGGGACGGGCATCGTGTACGTCGCCACCCGCCGCCAGGCCGAGGAGCTGGCCGCCGCCATAGCCGACGCCGGCAAGGAGGCGGCCGCCTACCACGCCGGGCTGGGCAAGGGTCAACGGGACGAGGTCCACGCCCGGTTCCTGGCCGGCGCGGCCGAGGGGGCCGACGGTGCGCCGGGCGAGGACTTCGTCGTCGTCGCCACTGTCGCCTTCGGGATGGGGATCGACGCTCCCGGGGTCCGCTTCGTCCTCCACGCCGATCCACCCGAGTCGCTCGACGCCTACTACCAGGAATTCGGACGGGCGGGCCGCGACGACCACCCGGCCGAGGCGGTCCTGTTCCGCACCCGCCACGGCGCCGGCGGCCGCCGGTTCTTCGCCGGGACGGCCGAGCTCCCCGTCGACGTCCTCGCCACCGTGGCATCGGCCACCCAGGCCGCGGCCGAGCCGATCCCGCTGGCGTCGCTGGCCGCGTTGGCCAAGGCCAGTGAGAGTCGCCTCACCGTCGCCGTCGACCGCCTTCGGCGGGTCGGCGCGCTGGAGGTCGATGGCGACGGCTCCGTGGCCTGGACCGGCGACGCCTCGGTCGACGAACTCGTCGAGGAGGCCGCTGCCGACCACGAGCGCTACCGCACCACGGACCGGACCCGGGGCGAGATGATGCAGCGCTACCTGGACACCGACCAGTGCCGCTGGCGGACGATCCTCGGCTACTTCGGCCAGCCGTCAGAGGAGAACTGCGGCCGCTGCGACAACTGCGACGCCGGGCGGGCCGCCCCGCCCGAGCCGGACGGGCACGAGCACCCGTTCCCGCTCGGAGGCCGGGTCGTGCACGCCACCTTCGGGGCGGGCGAGGTCGTCGCCTACGAGGCCGACACCATGACCGTGCTGTTCGACGAGGCCGGCTACCGCAACCTGTCCGTGGAGCTGGTCCTGGCCAACAACCTCCTCCAGCCCGGCTGAGCCCGCCCCAGCCCGCGTTGGGATCGGCCTCCTGACCGGCGGGTAACCTTCCGCCCAGGATCTCGAATCCGGGGAGAAGGGCGCGGAGGGGGAGACATGCGCAGAGTGTTCGCCATTGCCGCGGTCGTGGCCATGACCGGCGGGCCGTTGGTGGGGCGGGTCACGTCGGTGGCCGGAGCGACCGAGACCGGCGACCCGGCCCAGGTCGGCGCCTTCGCCGCTCCGATCGAGGAGCCGACGGGCCACAACTGCGAGAAGGCCCAGGACCCGGCGCCGAAGTGTAAGCCGGCCGCCGTGGCCCTGGCCGTGCTGCCGACCGGGAGCGCCTTCTACTGGGACGGGCTCGAGGGCATGAACCACGTCAAGTACTCCACAGCACTCGAGTTCGGCCACACGGCCCAGAACGACCAGAGCCGGGTGCTCGACCTGTCCGGATCCACGCCGAGGTGGTCCACCCCCACCCCCGAGGACAGCGGCGTCAACCCCGACGGGAACCCTTCGCCCCGCTACCTGACCGCCGTCCCCCACAACAACGACAACATCAAGAATGACGGCGACCTCTTCTGCGCCGCCCTGGTCCAGATGAGCGACGGGACGGTCCTCGCCGCCGGCGGCACCTCCTACTACCAGGAGCCGGCCGTGCCCGGCACCACCTATGGCCTCGTGGAGCTCGAGGGGCTGCGCCACACCCGGATCTTCGACCCGGCCGACAACACCTGGCGCCAGTCCGGGCCGATGAACCACGGCCGCTGGTACCCGTCGCTCGTGACCCTGCCGGACGGGAAGCTGCTCGTGGCCGGCGGCGTCGGCAAGATGATCAAGCCGGTCTACTCCGACACCCCGCAGGACTCCGGCCGCAACGAGCGGACGACCGAGACCTACGACCCCGCCACGGGCCGGTGGACCGACAACGGCCCGGCCTCGTCGCGGTCGCTGCCGCTCTTCCCCCGGATCCACATGCTGCCCGACGGCAACGTCTTCTACGACGCCGGCGGCCAGGTCGTGAACCCCGGCGGCGAGGGCTACGACGAGGTGGTGTGGAACCTCGCCAGCGTCTACGACCTGGTGAGCAAGACGTGGAAGGACCTCGGCGTCCCCATGCTGGGCCCGGTCCCGGTCGGCTTCCGGGGTTCGTCGTTCTCGGTCATGCTGCCGCTGCGGCCCGACGCCGGAGGCAAGTACACCAAGGCCCAGTTCCTCTCCGCCGGCGGCGTCCTCGGCACCTGGCCCAGCACCTACGTCGCCGATGACAGCTCGGTCATCAACACGGTCGACACCACCGCCGGCGACACGATGACCAGCCAGGCCACCGGCAAGCTCAACCACCGCCGCTGGTACACGTCGGGCGTGGTCCTGCCCACCGGCGAGGTCTTCGCCGTCAACGGCGCCACCGCCGACGAGGTCCTGGTCCCCGGCTCGGGCAAGCCCGTTCCCCAGGCGGAGCTGTTCGACCCGGTGTCGAAGACGTGGAAGCCGGCCGCCATCGACGCCCGCCACCGCTCCTACCACAGCTCGGCCGTGCTGCTGCCCGACGGGCGGGTCCTGGTCGGCGGTCACGCCCCGATCAACACCGGCTACGGCGGCGGGTCGGACTTCTTCAAGGACAACGCCGGGATGACCGCCCCCGAGAGCGACCCGACGTTCTCCCTCTACTCTCCGCCCTACCTCTTCCGGGGGCCGCGGCCGGTCATCCGCTACGTCAACCAGTCCGTGGCCTACAACCAGCCGCTGACCATCCACACCGACGAGGCCGCCGACATCTCGACCGTCGTCCTGGTCCGCAACCCGTCGGCCACCCACCTGGTCGACGGCGACCAGCGGTCGGTGAACGTCCCCATCATCAGCCATGACGCCCGGACGGTGACGGTCGCCATCCCGGCCGGCACGGTGCTGCCGCCCGGGCCCTACATGCTGTTCGTGAACCGCAAGACGGCCCAGGGCGAGGTCCCGTCGGTGTCCCGCCAGGTGTACGTCGGCGGCCCGGTGCCGGAATCGCTGGCCCCCCGCCTGGCCCGCCGGTTCGCCACCCAGGCGGCGTCCGAACCCCGCTGAGCCGAGACGGCGGCGCCCTGTTTTTCCAGCCCACCGTCCCCAACCGGCGTTCGTTTTCCGCTCCACCCCGGCAAAGGAACGCCAGTTGGGCCCCGCCGGATGCCTGCTGTGTTCCGGCGTTCGTTTTCCGCTCCATCCCGGCAAAGGAACGCCAGTTGGGCCCCGCCGGATGCCCGCTGTGTTCCGGCGTCCGCTTCCGCTAAGCGAACCGCATCTCGTTCCGGCGTTCTCACCACGGTCATGGCGCGGTGAGGAACGCCGATTCCAGTGGCGAAGCCCGATGGCCCGAGCTCACTTCCACTGGCCCGCCAGGCGTTGGGCCATGAGGGCCCGGGCGTCGGGGGGGCAGTT
>JAUZEX010000769.1 GCA_030838815.1 Actinomycetota bacterium | reverse complement strand
CCAGGCCGACCTCATCCCCACCCTGATGGCCGCGCTGCTCGACAGCGGGACGGACCCGCGGGCCCTGTGTCTCGAGCTCACCGAGACGACGTTCATGGACGCTGGCACCCACCGCGAGACCCTGGCCGGCATCAAGGCCCTCGGGGTCGGCCTGGCCATCGACGACTTCGGGACGGGCTACTCGTCGCTCACCTACCTCAAGCGGTTCCCGGTCAACGTCCTGAAGATCGACCAGGCTTTCGTGCGGGGACTTGGGGAGGACGCCTCCGACACGGCCATCGTCAAGAGCGTCATCGACCTCGCCCACGCCCTCGGCCTGGTGGTGGTGGCCGAAGGGGTGGAGACCGGCGATCAGGTGTCGCACCTGCGCCGACTCGGCTGCGATCTGGCCCAGGGCTACTTCTTCGCCCGACCCCAGCCGGCCGCCGACCTCGAGCGGCTGCTCGAGGCCGGCACCCTCGCGGCCTGGGCGGGACCGGCCTGAGAAACCGGCCTATTTGAGATCGATGAAGACGATCTCGCGGTAGCTGGTGTCGACGAAGGTGACGCCGCGGCGACCGGCGTCCTCGCGGCGGGCCATGGCTTCGGTGGCAGCGGCCCGCATGGACTGCTCGTCGTCCCAGGCCGTGCCGACGATTCCGTCTCCGGTCTGGCGGTTGAGCATGTTGCGCAGCGCCCGGAATCCGGGACTGGCCTTGATCTCCGGGGCGACGTTCTGCTTGAAGACCTCGAGGATCTCGTCGATCCGGGCCGGGTCCATGCTGATGCGGGTGACCATCAGGGCCGACCCGACCTGGGGCGGGCGGCTGACCTCGACGACCATCTCCTCGAAGGTCTCGACGGTGAGCTGGGCTCCGAGCAGGCCGCGGGCCTCGTCCCGGGTCTTCCCGAGGGCGCTGTCACTGGCGTCGCGGTCGGCCTCCGTCTCCCACAGCGACAGCACCCCGAGGATGCCGCCGGAGCGGTCGGCGCTGGCCGTCATCCCCCCGTAGCCACGCTGCGACCGCACGGTCGGCTGGGCGGTTTCCTGCAGGTATTTGATTCCGGCATCAAGGTCGGTGACTCCGCTGAAGGTCAGAACTCGGGCGTACATGGCGCACCTCCGGTTCAAAAAACTTCGTCTGGTTCTCCCATGCCCGGGTAACCGGGACTCGAACACAGCCCCCGGAAAAGGATGTCGCGGATGCTGGCCGCGCTCAACGAGAACATGGAAGGAGCCGCAGTGAAGGTCGAGAAGCTGCTCAAGAAGGCGGAGAAGAAGATGGCCAAGCTCCGGCCGAAGAACAAGCCCAAGAACAAGAAGTCGGACGACAAGAAGAAGAAGTAGCCGTGCCATGGAGTACGACAGCTTCATCTCTGTGGTGCAGTCGATGGCCTCCATGGGGCGCCAGGAGAGCGAGCGCGTCGCCTGTGTGACCCTCCAGGTGCTGGAACGCCGCCTCTCCCCCGGAGAGGCGGCCGACGTCGCCCGGCTGCTCCCCCCGGAGCTGCGGTCGTGCATGACGCCGGAGCGCGACCGGGAGACGTTCCATCTCGACGGGTTCCTGCGCCGGGTCAGCGAGGAGAGCGGGCTGGATCGCCCGACGGCCGAGAAGGCGGCCCGGGCCGTTCTGGCCGCGCTGCGACGGGCCGTCGGCCACAAGGAGTTCCACGACCTGCGCTCGGAGCTGCCGGAGGACCTCCAGCGGTTCCTCGACCAGGCGGAGGCTGCCGCGCCGCCCGGGGAGGAGGACGATCCGCCCTTCGCCGGGACGCTGCCCTACGAACAGTTTCTCGACCGCGTCGCCGCAGAGACGGGACTGGATCGCGACCAGTCCCGCTGGGCCACGGCGGCGGTGCTGGAGGCCCTCGGGGTCCGGATCACGGCCGGCGAGGCCGACGACCTCATGCCGCTCCTGCCGCCCGAGCTGCGCCCGGCCCTGACCCGGGGGCTCGTCGAGGGCGGCCCCGGCGCGGTTGCGCTCCCGCTCGAAGCGTTCATCGAGCGGATCGCCGAGCGGGAGGGCGTCACTCCGGAGGAGGCCACCGCCCACGCCCGGGCTGTCTTCTCGGTCCTCCGGGAGGCGGTGGGCGACAAGGAGTTCGAGGACACGCTGGCGCAACTCCCCGACCCGTACCGGATCCTGCTACGGCAGCGAACCAGGGGGTGAACGGAATGCGAACGACGAGGACCGGTTGGGCGGTCGCCACCGACAACCTCGGCCGGCCGACGCAGGCGACGTGCGGGCACCTCGACCTCATCGAGGATGTGGTGCCGAGCACGCTCGACGGCTGCGAGGACTGCCTCCGGGAGGGAACGCCGTGGGTGCACCTCCGGCTGTGCCTCACCTGCGGCCATGTCGGTTGCTGCGACAGCTCGCCCCGCCGGCATGCCCGGGGGCACTGGATGGCGGCCGGCCACCCGCTCGTGCAGTCCTTCGAACCGGGTGAGGACTGGGCCTGGTGCTACGCCGACGAGCTGCTCCTGCAGCCCCGGCCCGCCTGACCGGTCGTCGATCCGCGACGACGAATCTCACGCCCTCGAGCGGCCGGATTGGACCTACGCTGTGCCGCATGCCTCTCCGCCGTGACGAGTGGCTCGACCTGGCCCGCAAAGTCGACTGGACGTTCTCCTACGTCGACGAGCGTGAGGTGTATCCCGAGGAGGTGAGCGGGGCGCCGTGGTTGGCCCACTCCGCCTGGGAGAACTGGACGGAGTCCTACCGCACGTCCTACCGCGAGTACGTCGAGAACCAGCGGGCCAAGGACGACTCGGTCATGGCCGTGCGCGACGCCCTGAACAAGCCCCGCCTGAACGCCGGCCTCGATCCGGGCTGGCTCGAACTGGTCAAGTTCCACAGCGGCGTCCTCGCCCTGGGCGAGTACGCCGCCGTCCCGGCGGAGCTGCGCATGGCCCGGTTCGGCCGGGACAGCGCCTGGCGGACGATGTCGCTGCTCGGAGCCCTCGACGAGATCCGCCACACGCAGATCCCGCTCCTCATCAACCACGACCTGCTGCGCCACGACGCCCGCTTCGACTGGACCCACAAGGCGTACCACACCAACCAGTGGGTGATCCTGGCTGTCCGCCATCTCTTCGAGGACATGTTCGTGGCCGCCACCGCCGTCGACACCGCACTGCAGCTGAACTTCGTGTTCGAGACAGGCTTCAGCAACCTTCAGTTCATGGCCCTGGCCGCCCTGGCGGACCGGGCCGACCACCACCTGTTCGAGAAGGCGCTGACCAGCATCCAGACCGACGAGGCGCGCCACGCCCAGATCGGCCACCCGGTGCTGCGGACCCTGCTCGAGGAGGGGTTCCGGGACGAGGCGCAGTTCCTGCTGGACAAGATGTGGTGGCGGTCGTGGCGGGGCATGCTGGCCCTCACCGGCCCGGCCATGGAGTACCTCACGCCGCTGGCGGCCCGGACCCGGTCCTTCAAGGAGTTCATGGAGGAGTGGGTGATCGATCAGTTCATGAAGAACCTGGAGGACTTCGGCCTCGACCGGCCGTGGTTCTGGGACACGTTCGTCGA
>JAUZEX010000765.1 GCA_030838815.1 Actinomycetota bacterium | reverse complement strand
CTGTTCCCATGGACTTACGCGTCTTGGCGAAGCGCTTGGCCAGCTCGAGGACGGTGCCCGGCGCCACCCGCTTCGGGTGCCCCTGGAGGTAGGGAGCGGCGGTGTACCAGAAGTCCTTCATGATCGTGACGAACCGGTCGTAGCGGATGGCGTCCTTGCGGGACAGTCGGCGGATCTCCTCCACCGTCTTGTGGTAGTCCCGCCAGAAGGAGATGGCCGGGCCCTCGGGCGGGAGGTAGCTGTAGAACGGGTCGGGCGTGATCCACCGCAGCCCGAAGCGGGCGAGGTCGAGATCGTCGACGACCGACGGGGGGATGTTGGTCACGACATGGTCCATCGAGGTCGGGTTCATCTTGAACCCCGGCGCCTCGGGCACCGTCTCCTCGGTGGTGCAGAAGCCGCCGACGATGTCGCGGGCCTCGAGCACGATCACCCGCTTGCCCGCCCGGGCCAGGAAGGCGGCGCAGACCAACCCGTTGTGCCCCCCGCCCACCACCGCCACGTCGTAGCTCACCGGGACCTCCTCGTCGCGACGGCGGGAGTATACCCATTGTCGACTGACTGCTCATTCGCTTATTGTCCGGGAATGGCCAGCACCCTCACCGTCCGGCTGTTCGAGCTCCTCTGTCTCACGCTGTTCGTCGCCGGCCTGCTCTGGGTCCGGCGGACGGGCCATCCCGTCTACGCCGGCGTCTATCTCGGGTCGACGCTGCTGTTCGGCTTCGACTGGATCTTCAACTCCAACTGGCTCTTCCGGGTGGAGTTCGACCCGAAGTTCGTCGACGTGTGGCGAATGCAGGGGGTCAGCGAGCCTCTGGCCATGGCGCTCAACTACGCCTTCTACTTCGGAGCGCCCGTGCTTCTGCTCGTCCACTTCCGGGAGAACCTCGATCGCCGCTTCGGCCGGCGCGGCTATCTCGTGGTGTTCCTGCTCGGGGCGGCGGCCCTGCCCGTCTTCGAGATCCCGATGGTGAAGTGGCTCAAGCTCTGGCACTACTACCAGAAGCCGGGCTACCTGCTCGGTGGCGTCCCGTGGTCGAACATCTGGTACTCCGGCCTGCTCACCGTGACCTGCTACATGGGCGCCCGCCTCGCCGTCCGCTGGGCGTCGCCCGCGGCAGCGGCCGCTCCGGTCGGCGCCGTGGTGGTCGGCGCCGGGTCGGCGGCCACCGGGGCGCAGCCGAATGCCGCCATCGGCGTCGCTTCCGCCGACTCGCTGACATTCGAGGACAGGGCCAAGGGCCTGCTCATCGGCGCGGCTTCGATCTGGGGCGCCTTCTACGTGTCCCTCCTCGTCCAAATCATCTGGTACGCCGTCACCCAACCGTGGGTCCCGACCAGCAAACCGTTCTGAGCTAGCGGCCGGTGAAGGTCGGCTTGCGGCGGTCGAGGAAGGCGCGCACGCCTTCGTTGTGGTCCTTGGACTCCATAAGGACGTTCTGGGCCAGCATCTCCAGGGTGTGGCCGGAGGTCATGTCGGTGTCGACGCAGGCCCGGAGGACGGCCTTGGCCATGCCCAGCGCCAAGGGAGCCTTCTTGGCCAGCTTCTGGGCCAGCCGCAGCGCTTCGGGGATCAGCTGGTCGTCGTCGACGACCTTCCACACCATGCCGTAGCGGGCCGCCTCCTCGGCCGACATCAGGTCGCCGAGCATGACCATCTCCTTGGCCCGGGCCAGGCCGACGAGCTTGACGATGCGGGAGCAGCCTCCGGAGGCCGGGATCAGCCCGATGTTGGCCTCGGGAAAGCCGATGCGGGCGGAGCGGGCCATGATCCGGAAGTCGGACGCCATGCAGATCTCGAGGCCTTCCCCGACGGCCGTCCCGTTGATGGCCGAGATCACCGGCTTCGGCAGCGTCTCGAGCGACAGCAGGTCGGCCTTGGCGGCGAACTGGAAGTACATCGGCGGCAGCTCCGCCTGCTTGGCGAACTGGTCCTCGAACTGGGCCATGTCGGCGCCGGCGGAGAACGCCTTGTCGCCCTGGCCGGTGAAGATGACCGCCCGGATCTCGGGGTCGGCGGCGACCTCGGCCATGGCGTCGCGGATCTCGTCGAGCATGGCGATCGTGACCGGGTTCATCGGCGGCCGGTTGAGCGTGATGAGCACGATGCCCGGCTCCGGCTCGTCCCACAGCAGGGTCTCGAACTTCCTCATGCTCCGACCTCCAGCACCTTGAAGGGTTGACCGGCCAACAATAGACTGCCTCACAGACTGAGCGTTCGTTCAACCGAGGTGCTCGCAGAGGGGGAGAAGGATGCTGTCGCACTTCCCGCAGCCGCCGCAGGGCATGCACATGAACACCACCGCCCAGGCCATCTTCACCATCGGCCAGGCCGTCCCCTGTGTGATCCTGGCCTTCATCGCCTGGCGGATCTGGCAGAAGGAACGCTCCCCCATCCCGGCGCTGTGCATGGTCGGCGGGGCCCTGGCCATCCTCATGGAACCGATCGTCGACGTGCTCGGCCAGGTCTGGTTCCCCCGCGACGGCCAGTGGCGCCTGCTGGAGACGTGGGGCCGGCCGATCCCCTGGTTCATCGTCGTCTACATCTGGTACGTCGGCGGGCAGGCCTACCTGTCCTACCGGAAGCTCGATCAGGGTGGCCGGGGACGGGACATCTGGAAGCTCTACGGGCTCTTCTTCCTGGCCAACGTGATCTGCGAGACCCCCGGCCTGTACATGAACCTCTACGCCTACTACGGCCACCAGCCGCTGAACTTCTTTCGGCTCCCGCTGTGGTGGCCGGCGGTCAACGCCGCCATGCCGATCCTGGCCGGAACGCTGATCTTCCTGCTCCGGCCCTACCTGCAGGGTTGGCGGGTGCTGGCCGTGATCCTGCTGATTCCCGCCGCCGACGGCATGGCCAACGCCGCCGTCGCCTGGCCCACCTGGAACGCCCTCAACACGCGGCTCCCGGCGGCGATCGTGTGGGCCGCCGGCTGCCTGACCGTGGCCCTGGCCAGCCTCATGATCCACTTCATCGCTCTGGTCGCCGACGCGAAGAACGCCGGCGGCGCCGTCCGACCGGTCGCCGCGGCCAAGACCAACGGCCGCAAGGGCCGGGTCCCCGCCGCCGTCTGACCCGCGTTCCGGCGTTCGATTTCCGCCGCATCCCCGGAAAACGAACGCCGGGTTGCCGGAGGCCGGGCCGCGCTGCCTTCCGGCGTTCCATCTCCGCTCCATCCCGGAAAGGGAACGCCGGTTGGTTGGTGCGCCGGGGACTCCGGCCCCTCGCTACGTCGAAGGGAAGTAGTCGAGGACGTGCTCGGTGGGGGCGTACTCGAGGTCGGCGCAGGTGTCGACGGCGACGATCAGGTTGGTGACGGGGACCGCGCCCCACGGGTAGCGGTCGGCCGACGTGAAGTCGAGCGAGAACCTCGCCCGGGTCGGATCGCGCAGGGCGAAGGCCCGGTTGACCTGGATCAGCCGGACGGGCTCCTGGGCGGCGACGGAGAACCGGGGTGGCACCCGGGCGGTCAGCTCGCCGTCGATGACCAGCCGCTCCGCTTCGGCGCCTTCGATTCCCGTCAGTGTGAACTGGGCCAGGGGCGCGCCGTCGGGGGCGGCGACCACACACGAGACCTCTCTTGTGCTGGTCGCAGCGCCGTCGGTGATATCCACCGTCCCCGGGGCGGCGGGGTAGCTCCACACCTCCCGGAGGGCGGCCAGGGCTACCGGGTTGTCGACCACGGCCTGGAGGACGTAGACCCGGGCGAAGTTGCGGTAGCGGCAGGCCAGTGTCTGGGCCGCCATCCGGTAGGGCCCGAAGGGGCTCTCGGGAACGTCGTAGACGATGAGCGTGCCGTAGGGCGGCGTCGACCGGGCCAGGCCGGTGGGCAGCGTGTGGCGGATGAAGTCGGTCCCCACCTCGTAGGCCAGCTTGATGATCCGGGCGCCGGGCATCTGCCACGGCAGGCCCGGGTAGAGCGGCGCCAGCTGGGGCGTCGTCGGGCCGAGCTCCTCCGCCGCCACCAGTCCGTAATCAGGCATCCGCCACCACCCGGGCGCTCTTCCCGTTGCTCGTCGTCACGATCTCCGGCCGGCGCACGTCGACCGGTTCCGGGTCCCTGAACTTCGGCATGACCTCCTTGGCGAACAGGCGCAGGGAATTGAGCACCTGCTCCTGGGGGATCACCTGCTTGGAGTTGATCAGGAACATGATCCCGTCGCAGCCGATCGACTCCCACCGCCGGAGCGAGGCGATGACGTCGTCGGGCGTGCCGATGCAGAACCCGTCCTTGATGAGCGCCTTGGCCCCGGCCATGGAATCCCGGCGCAGGGCGAAGAGGAGACCGGGGGTGTTGTAGGCGGAGGCCGGGTAGACCTGGTTGATCCCCACGGTCTTGGTGGCCAGCTCGTTGAAGCTGGCGATGAGCCGCTCGCCCATCCGGTGGCCCCGGTCGCGGTCCTCGTCGACGTAGAGCCAGTTCAGGTTGTTGGCCTGCTCGTTGACGAAGGCGCCGACCGGGTCGCAGTTCTGGATGACCCGCCGGTAGTCCCGGACCCGGGCCTCCTGCTCGGCCGGCGTGCCGATCGACACGCCCAGCATCCCGATGCCCCGCTCGGCGGCCTGGGTGGCGGTCTCGGGCGAGGAGACTGCGACCCACAGCGGCGGGTGGGGCTGCTGCATCGGCTTCGGCACGATGGCCCGGGGCGGGCACTTCAGGAACTCGGAGTCCCAGGAGAACTCGTCCTGCATCCACATCTTGGGGATGGCCCGGAGCGAGTCGTCCCACATGGCCTTGGTCTGGTCGGGATCGATCCCGAAGCCGCCGAGCTCCGTCCAGGTGGTCGACCGGCCAGTGCCGAATTCCAGGCGGCCGTTGGAGATGATGTCGAGCCAGGCGGCCCGCTCCGCGGCCCGGATGGGATGGTTGTAGGCCGGCAGGAGCGTGCAGATCCCGTGCCCGATCCGGATGTTCTTCGTGTGACAGGCCACGGACGTGAGCCACAGCTCGGGGGCCGAGGAGTGCGAATACTCCTCCAGGAAATGGTGCTCGACCGTCCACATCTGGTCGAAGCCGAGCTCGTCGGCCAGCTTCACCTGCTCGAGGGCCAGCTCGTACATCCTGCGGTCGGCCGCGGGGGTGAGCGGCCGGGGCACCGACAGCTCGAAGAACAGGCCGAACTTCATGAGGACCCTCCACGCCGATCGGCGTTGACTGAATCATCATTCAAGCAGGTCTATACTCGAAAGGTCAAGCAGCGCATGGCGTTGACACCGAATGACCGTTCAGTGTAACAAGGCCTTTTCCGGCCGAGAGGGGGACCGTTGAGGGCCACTGATGCCGGCGCCGGCTGGGGCGAGGTCCGCAATCCGGCCGACACGTCGGAGGTCGTCGGCGCCTATCCCCTGCTCGGGGCGGGCGACGTCGACGCCGCCGTGGAGGCGGCGGGCAAGGCCCAGACCGAGTGGGCGGCCCGGCCGGCCGTCGAACGGGCCGCCGTCCTCGCCGAGGCCGCCGACCGCATCGCCGCCCTCGACGGCCTCGACGAGCTGCTGATCCGGGAGCAGGGCAAGGTGGCGTGGGAGGCGGGCTTCGAGGTCGGGTTCTTCGAGGCCCTGTCGAGCTACTACGCCGCCATGGCCCCCGCCCTCGACGAGGGCGAACTCGTCGTCGACGACGGCCTGGGCCAGCTGCGGGTGTTCCTCGAGCCGGTCGGGATCGTCGGCGCCATCACCCCCTGGAACTGGCCCTTCGCCCTCACCGCGGTCAAGGTCGTGCCCGCCCTGCTGGCCGGCAACGCCGTGATCGTGAAGCCGGCCAGCAACACGCCGCTCACCGTCATGCGGGCGCTCGGGGCGATCACCGACCTGTTCCCGTCCGGCCTGCTGTCGGTCGTCACGGGCACCGGCTCGACGGTCGGGCGGCGGCTGGTCGACCATCCCCTCGTCCGCAAGGTGTCGCTCACCGGGTCGACCGAGACCGGCCGGGAGGCGGCGGCGGCGGCCGGCCGGACGGTGAAGAACCTGACGCTGGAGCTGGGCGGGAACGACGCAGCCCTCATCCTGGAGGACGCCGTCATCGACGAAGGGCTGTGCGGCAACCTCGTCTCCGGGGCGTTCACCACCACCGGCCAGCTGTGCTTCGGCATCAAGCGGGTCTACGCCCCCCGGGCCGTGGCGGAGGAGCTGGCCGAAGGATTGAGCGCCATTCTCGACCAGTACACCGTCGGCAACGGCCTCCACCCGGGCGTCTCGATGGGCCCGCTCAACAACCGGGCCCAGCGGGACTTCGTGGCCGAGCTGATCGATGACGCCCAGGCCCGCGGCGGCGCCGTCCGCCGCTGCGGCGAGATGGCGGGCGACCCCGAGCGGGGCTGGTTCCTCTCCCCCGCCGTCGTCACCGGCCTCGACGACTCGGCCCGTCTGGTGGCCGAGGAGCAGTTCGGACCGGCGCTGCCCGTCCTGGCCTACGACTCCCTCGACGAGGCCATCGACCGGGTCAACGCCTCCGAGTTCGGCCTGGCCAGCTCGATCTGGACGGCCGACGAGGACCGGGGCGCCGGCCTGGCGCGGCGGATCGCCGCCGGCACGACGTTCGTCAACAACCACGGCTTGTTCGCCGTCGACCTCAACGGGCCGTTCGGGGGCGTCAAGCAGAGCGGCGTCGGCCGGGAGCTGGCCCTGCCCGGGCTGGCCGCCTACACCGAGTCCCACACCGTTTCCACCCGCCATCTCTGACGAGAAAGGAGGGCGCATGGCGACCTTCGCCAACGCCCAGCAGGTCTACGACACGATCGGCCTGTTCCTCGACCAGATCACCAAGGACCCCGAGCTGGGGCCCAAGTTCGTGGCTGCCGACACGTCGTTCCTCGTGCAGTACAGCGACCCCGATTGCGCCATGCTGGTCGACGCCACCATCGATCCGCCGGTGGTGACGATGAATCCCGACCCGGCCACCGAGACGGAGATCTCGTTGGCGATGGCCGCCGACGACGGGCACGACTTCTGGATGGGGAACCTGAACATGGCTCTCGCCCTGGCCAAGGGCAAGGTCAAGGTCACCGGCCCGATCAGCAAGATCATGAAGCTCCTGCCGGCCATGCGGCCCGCCTTCCCCAAGTACAAGGCGTTCCTCGAGGAGCGCGGGGGGCCGGGCACGGCCCCGGGGACGACGGCCTGATGGCCCGCTTCGACGGGAAGGTGGCCATCGTGACCGGCGCCGGACAGGGCCTCGGGCGGGCTTACGCCGAGGCGCTGGCCGCCGAGGGGGCGTCGGTGGTCATCGCCGAGATCAACGAGGGCAGCGCCAAAGATGTGGCCGAAGCCATCACCCTGTCATCGGGAGAGACGGGCGCCGGCGGCGCCGCCCTCGCCGTGCGCACCGACGTCACGGACCCCGACAGCTGCACCGACATGGTGCGGGCGGCGGTCGACCGGTTCGGCACCGTCGACATTCTGGTCAACAACGCCGCCATCTACGACGGCCTGCACATGGAGGCGTTCGAGGACTTCGACATCGCCGAGTGGGACCGGGTCATGGCCGTCAACGTCAAGGGCACCTGGCTCGCCACCCGGGCCGTCTCCCCCGTCATGAAGGAGAAGGCCTACGGCAAGATCGTCAACGTGTCGTCGACCGTGGCCTACATCGGGCCGCCGCTGCTCCTGCACTACGTGGCCTCCAAGGGGGCGGTGGTGGCCATGACCAGGGCGCTGGCCAAGGAGCTGGGCGACTACGGGATCCGGGTGACGGGCCTGGCGCCGGGGATGACCTTCACCGACGCCACCAAGAACCTGCTGCCCGACCCGATCATGGGCGACATGTTCATGGAGATGCAGTGCCTGAAGGAGAAGCTGCAGCCTGAGCACGTCGTACCGGCGCTGCTGTTCCTGTGCTCATCCGAGAGCGACTTCGTCGTCGGCCAGAACTGGGTCGTCGACGGAGGAATGGCGCTGCAGTGACTCTGGGCGGCTCCGCCGCCCCCGCCCGGCTCCGCCGGGCTCCTCCGAGCGTGGCTTCGCCACGCCGGCCGTGTCCGGTGAACGTCGGGGAGTGTTGAGACGATGAATGAGCGGGCGGTGGTTGTGGGCGCCGGAATCGCCGGGCTCACGGCGGGGTTCCGGCTGAAGGAGGCGGGGTTCGCCGTCACCGTCCTCGAGGCCGACGACCACGTCGGCGGGCGGATGGCCACCGTCGAGCGCGGCGGGTTCCTCATGGACACCGCCGCCGCCATCCTGCCCACGACCTACCGGCAGATGGTCAAGCTCATCGCCGACGCCGGCCTGGCGGGCGAGATCGTCCCCACGTCCGACCTGGTCGGGATCGTGCGTCAGGGGACGGTGCACCGCCTCCGCAGCCACGCCAAGACGGACGGGCTGACCACGAAGCTCCTCTCCCCCGCAGCCAAGCTGCACATGGTGAAGATGGTGGCCGACCTCGTGCGGGCCGGCGACCGCCTCGACTGGTACGACCTCGGCCGGGCCGCCGACCTCGACATCGAGACGGCCCGCCAGTACGCCGACCGGCGCCTGAGCCGGGAGATCCTCGACTGGATCGTCGACCCGGCGCTCGGGGCGCTGTTCGTGGCGTCGCCCGACCGGCTGTCGGCGGTCGACTTCCTCTTCGCCGTGCGCAACATCCTGGGCGGCTCGTTCTTCAACTCGAGGAAGGGCGTCGGCTTCCTGCCCGAAGGTCTGGCCCGCCACCTCCACGTCGAGCTGTCGGCCCGCTGCACCTCGGTCGAGGAACGCCCCGGCGGTGTGACCGTCGCCTGGGAGCGGGCCGGCGAAGCCGAGCACGTCGAGGAGGCGGCGGTGTGCGTCATCGCCCTCAGCGGGCACCAGATGCTGGCGGTGTACCCGCAGCTCGACCCCGTCCGCCGGGCGGTGGTGGAGGACATCGAGTACTCGACCTGCGTCGACGTCCACCTCGCCCTGTCGGCGCCGCCCGCCGAGGAGTCGATGATGCTCCAGGTGCCGAGCCGGGAGCACCCCGACCTCTGCGTCATCGTCCTCGACCACAACCGGGCGCCGGGCCGGGCCCCGGCCGGCAAGGGGCTGCTGACCAGCTACTGGCACACGGCGTGGGGCGACCAGCAGTGGGACCGGCCCGACGACGAGATCGTCGAGACCGCCGTCCCCGTGATCGACCGGATCCTGCCCGGCGTGGCCGACGCCGTGGAGTTCGCCCGCGTGCAGCGGTGGCGTCCCGCCGTGGTCATGAGCAGGCCCGGCACGTACCGGGATCTCGCCCGCTTCACCGCCGCCACCGACCCGGCGGCCCGGGTGCAGCTCTGCGGCGACTACCTGTCGGCCTCCACCACCAACGCCAGCCTCTGCTCCGGCGAACGGGCGGCGGAACGGATCATCGCCGCACGATCGGGCCGATCATCGTCGCCGCCGGTGTCGGTCGCCTGAGTCGAGAGCGGCGCGGCCGGCGCCGGCGCGGTCAGCGGATACACGGTGGCCAGCAGCGCGTCCAGATCCTGCGCCGGCCGGGGCTTGGAGAACAGGTATCCCTGGGCCTGGTCGCAACCCAGTTGGCGGAGGCGCTCGAGTTGCTCGGGCGTCTCGACTCCTTCGGCCACCACCGAGAGCCCGACGGCGTGGGCGAGGTCGACCACGCTCTGCACGATGGCCGCGTCGTAGGCGTCAACCGCGACCCCCGCCACGAAGGACTGGTCGATCTTGATGCAGTCGACCGGGAACCGCTTGAGATAGGTGAGGGACGAATACCCCGTTCCGAAGTCGTCCAGGGCGATGCGGAGTCCGAGGTCCCGCACCTCCGTGAGCGGGCTGCGCCGCCGCTCGAGGTCCTCCATCAGGACAGTCTCGGTCAGCTCGACGCAGACCTGGCCCGGTGGGACCCGGTAACGGGTGAGGACGTGGTGGACGAAGCCGAGGAACTGCTGGTCCCCCAACTGGCGGGGCGAGAGGTTGACGTGGAGGACGGGCCAGAGGCGGTCCGGGTGGCGGGCCCGCCAGCCGGACCATTGGCGGACGGCGTCCTCGAAGACCCAGTTGCCGATGGGGATGATCAGCCCGCTCTCCTCGGCCAGCGGCACGAAGTCGCTGGGAGGCACGAAGCCGCGTTCGGGATGGAGCCAGCGCACCAGGGCCTCTGCCGCCACCACCGCCCCCGTGGCGAGGGACACGACCGGTTGATACACGACCCGGAGCTCGTTGCGTTCCAGGGCCCGGTGCAGTGCGCCTTGCGTGGCGACGCGGGAGGCGGCCTCCTGGCGCATGGTGTGATCGAAAACCTCGCAGCGGGACCGGCCCCGGAGCTTGGCCCGGTACATGGCCGCATCGGCGTCCCGGAGCAGCGAGTCCGGGGTGCTGTCCGCTTCGGCGAGGGCGATCCCGAGGCTTCCGGAGAGGAAGATCTCCTCCGCTCCGACGGTGAAGGGCTCCCGCAGCGACCGCAACACCCGCTCTCCGATCCGCAGCGCCTCCGTCTCGTCGGCGAGCTCGTCGCAGACGACGACGAACTCGTCTCCCCCGAAGCGGGCCACGGTGTCTTCGGGACGGATCGCCACCCGGAGGCGGTCGGCGGCCCCCCGCAGGAGGGCGTCGCCGGAGGCGTGGCCCCGGCTGTCGTTGAAAAGCTTGAACCGGTCGAGGTCCACGAACAGCACCCCGACCCGGGCCCGGCGACGGGTGGCCCGGGCCAGTGACATCGCCAGCCGGTCCAGGAGCAGGACCCGGTTGGGGAGACCGGTGAGCGAGTCGTGCAGTGCGTGGCGGAGCAGCCCCTCTTCGGTCCGTTTGCGGGCGGTCACGTCCCGCACCGTCACCAGCACCTCGTGACCGACGGCGCACCCCAGGGCATTCACACTGATCTCGGCGGGAAACTCGGTACCGTCAGCTCGCCGGGCGACGATCTCGGCGCCGGCATCGATGATGTCGGGGGGCAGCGTCGGGTAGGCCGGGAGCAGGTCGCCGGCCCGCTGTCCGGCCAGCCCATCGGACCCGGCCCGGAAGACCTGCTCGGCCCGGCCGTTGGCCTCGACGATGATGCCGTCGTCGTCCACAACCAGGAGCGCCTCCGGCGCGGCGTGCAGGAGGTCCTCGAATCGGGCTACGGCGCGGCGCCGCCCGGGGGTGACCCCGGAGGCGATCTCCGGTTCGCCGGTGCGATCAACGATCGACATGTTCTCCGCCCCCGGCGCCCGAA
>JAUZEX010000745.1 GCA_030838815.1 Actinomycetota bacterium | reverse complement strand
GGCGCGGCCGGACCGGCCCCTTGACGCTGGTGCTGCGGCCGGACGTGTTCACCCCGACCCACACCACCCTGGTGATGGCCGACGCACTCGAGATCAACCCCGAAGACGTCGTCATCGACGTCGGCTGCGGAAGCGGCGTGCTCGGCATCGTGGCCGCCCGCCTCGGCGCGGCCAGGATCGTCGGATGCGACTTGTCGAACGAGGCCGTCCACCTCGCCGGCGAGAACGCCACTCGGCTGGGGTTGAGTGATTGCAGCGAGTACCACCAGGGCCATCTCTTCGGGCCGGTTGCCGACGTGGAGGCTGACGTGGTGATCGGCGACGTCTCCGGGATCCCGGACGCGATAGCGGAAGTCACACCGTGGAGTTCGGGCGGACCCACCGGAGCCGAACTTCCGATCGAGATGCTCGAGACCCTCGGCGAGCGGCTCAAGATCGGCGGTCGGCTCTACCTCCCCACCGGAACGATGCAGGCCGAAGAGCGGCTTCTCGAGGCGGCACGAAGCATCTTCGGAGACGCCAACCTCCACCCGCTCGCCGTGCGGGAGTTCCCATTGCCGACAACGGTGGCCCGTTCGCCGGCCGTGCAACGCCTCGTCGACGAAGGAACCCTCGACATGCGGCGGCGAGGCACCCGACTGATGTGGCGGCTCACCGTCTGGCGCTGCACCCGAACGGGGCGCGGACCAATGACCGGGTGACCAAGCGGGCGAGCCGGCGGACGTGGGAGGGAGCTCAGCGACCCGCGCCGGTCTGCGGCAGGTGGGCGAAGGCTCGTTCGAGGGCGGCGGCCAGTTCGATGGCGTCGATCGGTTTGGCCAGGTAGTCGTCCATTCCTGCCTCCAGGCACAGGGTGACGTCGGCCGCCAGCGCACCCTTCGCCACGGCGATGACCCGGGGCTGGGCCCCGAAGCGCCGGCGCAGGTGCCGCGTGGCGCTGAGCCCGTCCATGCCGGGCATCTGGACGTCCATGAGCACGACGTCGTACGGCGTGCGCGCCACCGCGTCGAGCGCCGCCTGGCCGTTCTCGGCCGTATCGGCGCGGTAGCCGAGCCTGGCCAGCAGTCCCAGCGCCACTTTCCGGCTCGTGCCTTTGCCCTCGGCGAGCAGGATCCGCAGCGGGGCCCGCTGCGCCATCGGCACCTCCGGGAGCGGCAGCAGTCCGATCGCGTGATCTGTGGGGAAGGTGCGGCGGTCCCCCGGACCTCCGTCGGCCGGGCCCTGTCCCCGGCGCAGCGGCAGGCCGAGCTCGATGGAAGCGGTGAAGACCGAGCCCCGGCCCGGCTGGGAGACGACGGAGATGGTCCCGCCCATGAGCTGGCAGAGGCGCGAGCAGAGGGTGAGGCCGAGGCCGGTGCCGCCGTAGGCCCGGCCGGCGGAGCTGTCGGGCTGGGAGAACGGTTCGAACAGGCGCGCCTGCTGTTCACGGGGGATGCCCGGCCCCGTGTCGCTCACCGAGAGGAACAGCTGGAACCGTCCAACGCCGGCCGGCCGGCCGCTCACCGACACGGTGACCTCGCCGGCGCTGGTGAAGTTCACGGCGTTGGCGAGGAGGTTGACGAGCAACTGCCGGATCCGTGTCGGGTCACCCAGCAGGCTGTCGGGTTCGACCGCGACCGGCTGGGAGACCAGCGAGAGGCCCTTGGCCGCCGCGGCCGGAGCCATCAGGTCGACCGCCCCGGCGATGCAGCGGCGCAGGCTGAACGGCACGTTCTCCAGTTCGAGGCGGCCCGCCTCGAGCTTGGAGAGGTCGAGGACGTCGTTCACGATGCCGAGCAGAAGCTCGCCACAGGACCGGATCACCTCGACGTACTCGTCCTGTTGGGCCGTGAGGCTCGTCTGGCCGAGCAGGGTGGTCATCCCGATGACACCGTTCATGGGGGTCCGGATCTCGTGGCTGATGGTGGTCAGGAACTCGGAACGCGCCCGGGCCATGGCTTCGACCTGCTCCGCTTCCCGCAGACGGGTTTCCGCCTGCCGCTCGCCGGTCAGATCGCGCGACACCGTGCAGACGCCGACGACGGACCCTTCTTCATCGAGCAGCGGCTCTTTGGTGATCGAGAGGACATGGCGTCGGCCGTCGGGCCAGTCGAGGGTCTCCTCCGCCTGCTCTCCGGCCTTGCTCTCGATCACCCGTTGGTCCATGGCGGCGATGCGGGCCTCCCACCCCTCGTTGACGCCCGGCAGCGCGACCGACTGCCCGAGAAGTGCTTCCGGCGGGCAGTCCCAGATCGCGGCCAGTGCGGCGTTCACCATCGTGAAGCGGCCATCGCAGTCCTTGGCCGAGATGGCATCACGGCTGGCGTCCACGACGGCCCGCAGCAGCGCGGCGGTGCGGCGCTGCTCCTCCAGGCCCAGGTACAACCGCCGGGTGGCGTCTTCTGCCAGCTGGTCGGCGGCGGAGCGGGCGGCCCGCTCCCGGTCGAGGCGGCGGCGAAGCCGGGCGATCTCATCGGCCTGCTCGGCCGGCCTCGGCTCGGTCATGGGCCGTCGGGGATGAAGACCACGCGCAGAAGGCAGCGGCTGTCGCCGCGGTGCATGCACGCCGTCTGGGTGATGGTGACCACCTCGCCGTAGAAGGCGGCTGCGCCCTCGACGAGACCCTCGGCAAAGGCGCACAGACGACGCGGTGAGGCATAGCCGAGGACGAGCCCGTCGGCGCCGCGGTCCTCCATCTCGAAGTCGGGGACGTCGGCCCCCGGGTGCAGTTTCCGCACCTCGGGGTGGATGATGTCGTTGAGACTGCCCACGAAGGCCTTCGCCGACGTGTGGGGCGTGAAGAAGCCCGGATACGACCGGGCCAGCATGGGTATGGCCGCCCGGCCCAACCAGCGCAGCACTCCCGGGGCGTCCATCTCGAACGCCGAGGACGCCGCCCCCACCAGCGCCATGAGCTCGCTGTCGTCGTAGACGCCAAGCGACGTATAGGCGCCCGAAACCTGCGCGACATCAAGCAGCGTGTCCCACATCTCTTCGCCGTGCTCGTCGACGACCGCCTGCTCCAGGAGCCTGAACACGATGCCCCGCAAACCTGACCTCCGAACGCGGCCCCTGTCGCGGAGC
The DNA here is from genome assembly GCA_030838815.1 of Actinomycetota bacterium. Taxonomy (GTDB): domain Bacteria; phylum Actinomycetota; class Acidimicrobiia; order IMCC26256; family BP-133; genus BP-133. Next base: position 3,289 of record JAUZEX010000745.1, on the reverse strand, counting down.
ATACCGCCCGGAGTCACGCTGCACCCCTGTGACGTGCTTGTTTATGTGCCGGGCCGGAGAGTGCGAACTCCGCTCCGGCCGCTGAGAAACCGGCTGTGCCGATGCCGCGGGCGACGGCCGACCGCCTATCGTCGCAACCGAGCGAGGAGGGGCCATGGTGAGGCGGAAGGGCCTGGGGGCGGTGGCGGTCGGCGTCGGACTGCTGGCGCTGCTGGCCGGCGGGGCGGGGGCGGCCACCCCACTGGTGAAGGCCAGCGACGGGCCGTCGCCGTTCCCTCCCGGGTGCGACGGCGTGACCGCCGACGGGACCAACTACGGCAACTCCGAGGTCGAGGTCCGGGTGGCGGTGGACCCCCGGAACCCGGCCCACGCCATCGGCGTGTGGCAACAGGACCGCTGGTCGACGGGCGGTGCCCACGGTCTTGTGGCGGCCAGGACCGTCGACGGCGTCCACTGGACGCGCAACTTCGCTCCCTTCAGCCGGTGCTCGGGCGGCACCGCCGCCAACGGTGGCGACTACCCCCGGGCCTCCGACCCCTGGGTCGACTTCGCCCCCAACGGCGACGTCTACCAGACGAGCCTGTCGGTGAACCTGACCGACGTCACCACCGCGGTGCTGGTCAGCCGCTCGGGGGACGGCGGCGCCACCTGGGAGCGGCCGCTCACCCTGCGCCGCGACACGGGAAACGCCTTCAACGACAAGGAATCGGTGACGGCCGATCCGACCGATCCGGCCGGCCGGCGGGTCTTCGTGGTGTGGGATCGGCTGGACGGCGTGAGCCCGCCGGGCCTGGCCGACAGCCCCTTGCCCCTGGTGCCGGCCACCGGGCCGTCCTGGTTGGCCCGGACGCTCGACGGCGGCGTCTCCTGGGAGCCGAGCCGGCCCATCTACGACCCGGGGCCGGGGCGCCAGACGATCGGCAACCAGGTCGTCGTGCTCCCTGACGGCACGCTCATCGACGGCTTCGCCGTCGGCAGCGGAACACTGGAGCGCGACGCCGACGGCGGTGGCGAGCCCGGCCTGGGGCCCGACGGCGCCGACGGTCCCGGCGACCTGCCCCTCGACCCCCAGGCGGCAACGCCGACGGGCTTCTCGGTGGCGATGATCCGCTCCACCGACCACGGAGCCACCTGGTCGACGCCGACGATCATCGGCGACATGCGCCCGGCAGAGAACTCGTCCCGCCTCCGGGCGGGCCAGATCATCCCCAACTTCGCCGTCGATCCGACGTCGGGCGCCGTTGCCGCCGTGTGGCTCGACGGGCGGTTCGACCCCTCCCGGCGGGCGGCCGTCGTGCTGTCGACGTCGACCGACGGGGGCCGGACGTGGACGGAGCCGAGGCGGGTGAACCAGACGCCGGGCGGCGCCGCCGCCGTACTGCCGTCGGTCGCCTTCGCCCCCGACGGGACCCTGGGCGTCAGCTACTACGACATGCGCAACCGGCCAGTGGGCACTGCGGCGCTGGCCACCGATGCCTGGCTGGCCACCTGCCCGCCCGGCTGCGCCGCAGCCAGCGCCTGGCGCGAGACCCATCTGGGCGGCCCGTTCGACGCCGCCAAGGCGCCTGACTCGGGCGGGGCCTTCCTCGGCGACTACCAGGGCCTGGCCGGCGTCGGGCCCGGCCTCTTCCACGCCTTCTTCGTGGAGGCCGACCCCGGCACGAGCGACGATCCGACCAATGTTTTCAGCATGGAAGCGGGCTGAGCGCCGCCGCTCGGGCAACGGGGTCCGTGTACCCTCGACGGTCCAGTGCGCGACTTCTCCGACGACCTTTCCGGCCTCCGCCGCCGGCTCGACGACGCCCGCGGCTACCTGCGGATCGACGCCGCCCGGGTCCGGCTCGGCGAGCTCGAGACGGAGGCCAGCGACCCCTCGCTGTGGGACGATCCGGAGGCGGCCCGCAAGGTGACCACCGAGCTGTCCCGGGTCAAGGACGACGTCGACCGGGTGGACCGGTTGGAGGGCCGCCTGTCCGACCTCCAGACCCTCGACGAGCTCGCCCGGGAGGAGGGGGACGAGTCGCTCGAGGGGGAGATCGAGGCCGGGGTGGTCGACCTCGACGGGGAGCTGGCCGCCCTCGATCTCCAGGCCCTCTTCACCGGTGACCACGACGAGCGGGACGCCATCTGCGAGATCCACTCCGGTGCCGGCGGCACCGATGCCGCCGACTGGGCCGAGATGATGCTGCGGATGTACCGCCGGTGGGCCGAGCGCCGGGGCTTCGGCATCGAGATCGACGAGGTCTCCCCGGCCGAGGAGGCCGGGATCAGCTCCGCCACCTTCATCGTGAAGGGCCGCCACGCCTACGGCCTGCTGTCGGCCGAGAAGGGCGTCCACCGCCTCGTGCGCATCTCGCCCTTCGACTCCCAGGCCCGGCGCCAGACGTCGTTCGCCTCCTTCGACGCCGTCCCCGCCCTCGACGAGGCCGAGGAGCCCGAGATCAACCCGGAGGACCTCCGCATCGACACCTACCGGTCCCAGGGCGCCGGCGGCCAGCACGTCAACGTGACCGACTCGGCGGTGCGGATCACCCACCTCCCGAGCGGGATCGTCGTCTCGTGCCAGAACGAGCGGTCCCAGCACCAGAACCGGGCCAAGGCGATGCAGATCCTGGCCGCCCGTCTGGCCGAAGTGGCCCGGGAGGACCGGCGCAAGGAGATGGAGGCTTTCTCGGGCGAGAAGCGCGATGTCGCCTGGGGGAGCCAGATCCGCTCCTACGTCCTGGCTCCCTACCAGCTGGTGAAGGACCTCCGCACCGACCACGAGACCGGCAACGTCAACGCCGTGCTCGACGGCGAGCTCGACGGCTTCATGGAGTCCTACCTCCAGTGGCGCCGCCGGGAGGACGTCGAGGACTAGGCCTTCGGGCGGCGGGGCAGGCGGCGGTAGGCCGTGGCCGTGCCGGCGGCGCCCATCACCACACCCAGGACGGCGGTCACGACCAGCTGGACGGGCGTGTGGACCGGTACCGGCGCCCTGGACGCGGCGGGCACGAGGCGGTCGGAGAAGTTGGCGGCCAGGAAGTCGGGGTTGTCGAAGACCGGCCGGGGGGCGGTGGTGGTCGTCGTCTCGACCGGCGGCGGCGCCTCGACCGGCGGCGCGACCACGACCTCGACCGGCGGGGGCGGCGGAGGCGGCGGGGGGGCCGTGGTGGTCGTCGTCGGTGGGCGCGTCGTGGTGGTGGTGGGCGGCGGCGCGGTGGTCGTGGCTGGCTTCGGCTTCGGGGCGGCCGCCGCCCGCGTCGTCGGCGGCGTCGAGGGGGCCGGAGGGGGAGTGGAGGCGGCGCCG
>JAUZEX010000743.1 GCA_030838815.1 Actinomycetota bacterium | reverse complement strand
GTGCGACGGCAAGCCCGGTCAGGTCACGATCCGGCAGTGGCCCGACGCCAACGCCAGCGCCTTCAAGGACTACACGAACCCGAAGGACGTGAAGATCACCGACCAGGGCGCCGTCACGATCGCCTTCGTCCCGGCCGGCACCGACATCCCCAAGCCGACCTCGATCCCGAACCTCTCCAACCCGAACGCCGGCGAGGGCGGCGGGACCACGCCGAGCTCGTAGCGGACGACTTCAGGGAAGGCCCGGGGGCGCACCGCCCCCGGGCCTTTTATCTTTAGAAGTCGGCGTTCTTCGGCGTGCGGGGGAACGGGATCACGTCCCGGATGTTGGCCATGCCGGTGGCGTAGATGATCGTCCGCTCGAAGCCCAGCCCGAACCCGGCGTGGGGAACGGTGCCGTAACGGCGTAGATCGCGGTACCACCAGTAGACGGCCGGATCGAGGCCCATCTCGGCGATGCGGACGTCGAGCCGGTCGAGCCGCTCCTCCCGCTGGCTCCCGCCGATGATCTCGCCGATCCCGGGAGCGAGGACGTCCATGGCCGCCACCGTTCGCCCGTCGTCGTTCTGGCGCATGTAGAAGGCCTTGATGTCCTTCGGGTAGTTCATGACGATGACGGGCCGGCCGACGATCACCTCGGTGAGGTGGCGCTCGTGCTCTGACTGAAGGTCGGCGCCCCACTCGACCGGGAACTCGAACGACGTTCCGCCCTCGACCGCCTTCTGGAGAGCCGCAATGGCGTCGCCGTACTCCATGCGCTCGAATGAGGAGTCGACCAGGGCCTCGAGCCGGGCGATGGCGCCCTCGTCGATCCGCTGGTTGAAGAAGGCCATGTCGTCGGCCCGCTCGTCCAGTACGGCGGTGAAGATGAACTTCAAGCACTCCTCGGCCAGATCGGCGTCGGCGGCCAGGTCGGCGAAGGCGATCTCGGGCTCCACCATCCAGAACTCGGCCAGGTGCCGGGCGGTGTTGGAGTTCTCGGCCCGGAACGTCGGGCCGAACGTGTACACCTTGCTCAGGGCCAGGCAGTAGCTCTCGACGTTGAGCTGCCCCGACACCGTGAGGTGCGTCTCCCGCCCGAAGAAGTCCTCGCTGAAGTCCGGCGGCCCGGGGCGGTTGGCCAGCTCGAGGGTCGAGACCCGGAACATCGCCCCCGCCCCCTCGGCGTCGTTGGCGGTGATGATCGGGGTGTGGATCCAGTAGAAGCCCCGCTCGTCGAAGAAGCGGTGCAGCGCCTGGGCCAGGCAGTGCCGCACCCGGGTCACGGCCCCGAAGGTGTTGGTCCGGGGCCGGAGGTGGGCCACCTCCCGGAGGTACTCGAAGCTGTGCCGCTTGGCCGCCACCGGATAGGTGTCGGGGTCGTCGATCCAGCCGACGACCTCGACCGATGACGCCTGGATCTCGACCGACTGGCCCTTCCCCTGCGACTCGACGAGCTCGCCGGTCACCACCACGGCACAGCCGGTCGTGATGTGGAGCACGTCGCGGTCGTAGTTGGGCAGCGTCGGGTGGGCCACGGCCTGGACGGCGTCGAAGCACGACCCGTCCGACACGGTGAGGAACGACAGCCCGCCGCCGGCCTTGGAGTCGCGCCGGGTGCGGATCCAGCCCTTGACGGTGACGGTCGAGCCGACCGCCACCTCACCACTCAGTATCCGGGCCACGGAGGCATTGGGCGGCTTCACCTGGCCCCCCTGATGGATGTCAGCCAACCGTCAGCGTGCCCTTCAGGACTTCGTGGATCTTGCAGTGGAAGGTGTACTTCCCGGGCGGCAACGACGAGATGTTGGGCACGTCCTTGAAGGTGCCCATCGGGACGATGTCGGAGTCGAATCTCGGCGTCACGCCCTCCGGGACGTTCTCCGTAAAGGAGTGTCCGGGCCCGGCGGTCGGGTCGCCGTCGACGAATCTGATCGACTCCCCCTGCTTGATGGCGATGCTGCTGGACGGCATGTAGTCCCGCAGGAAGGCCACCACGGTGTGCTCCGGCACAGGGCCGCCGGCCACCGGAACGGGAGCCACCAGCGTGGCGAGGGCAACGAGCGAAGCGAGCATCTCAGCCCCTCATGTTAGGTCGGGGCGTCGCCGCCCATCTCCTTCACCATGAGCGCCCACGCCTCCCGGGCGTCCTCGACCGACCCCTCGTCCTCGATGGTGGACACGTCACCGATGTCCTTGCCCAGGACGACGGCCTTGAACACCCGGCGCATGATCTTGCCGCTGCGGGTCTTGGGCAGCATCGACACGAAGTTGCAGTCGGCGATGACCGCCACCGGCCCGAGCTCCTTGCGGACGGTGGCCAGCAGCTCGGCCTCCAGCTCCTCTGACGGCTCGTTTCCGGCCTTGAGCACCACGAAGGCCGAGATGACCTCGCCCCGCAGCTCGTCGGGCCGGCCCGTGCAGCCGGCCTCGGCCACGGCCGGGTGGCGGAGGAAGGCGGTCTCGACCTCGACGGTGCCGATGCGGTGGCCGGCGATCTTGATGATCTCGTCGGCCCGGCCGCTGAACCAGAAGTAGCCGTCCTCGTCGTACTCGGCGGCGTCGCCGGTGTAGTAGACGCCGGGCAGCTTCCCCCAGTAATCCCGTTCGTAGCGGTCGGGATCACCCCAGATCGTGGGCAGCATGCTGGGGAACGGCCGCTTGATGACGACGATCCCCTTCACCCCGGGGCCGACCGGCTTCCCGTCGTCGTCGACGATCTCGACATCCCACCCCGGCATGGGGATGCCGGCCGAACCGGGCTTGATGGGCAGGAGCGCGACGCCATACGGATTCCCGAAGACAGGGCCGCCGGTCTCCGTCTGCCACATGTGGTCGATGACGGGGATGCGGTCCTCCAGCAGCTTCTTCTGGAGCCACTCCCAGGCCGGCGGGTTGAGCGTCTCGCCGGCGCACAGGACCCGCGTCAGCGACGTGAGGTCGACGCCCTTGGCCGCCTCCTCGCCGTAGCGCATCATCAGCCGGACGGCCGTGGGGGAGGTGAAGATCCCCGTGACGATGTTGTCCTCGATGATCTTGTAGAAGGCCTCGGGGCCGGGATGGTCGATGGAACCCTCGAAGGCGATCGTGGTCGCGCCGGCCAGCAGCGGGGCGTAGACGATGTAGCTGTGGCCGACGATCCAGCCGATGTCCGACGTCGACCACCAGACGTCGTCGGGCCGCAGGTCCATGACCCACTGGCCGGTGGAGTGGATCCCGACCTGGTAGCCGCCATGGACGTGGACGGCCAGCTTCGGTGCCGCGGTGGTACCGGACGTGGCGAGGATGAAGGCCGGTTCGTTGGCCTCCATGGGAACGTGGGTGGTGTCGTGGCCGGCGCCGCCGGTCAGGAACTCGTCCCAGGTGATGTCCCGCCCCGCTTCCATGGGGCACCCGTCGGGCTGCCGCTGGAGCACGACGACCTTCTCCACGGCGTGCCCGCCGCCCGAGAGCGCGTTGTCGACGATGCCCTTCAGGTCGACGGTCTTGCCCTTGCGCCAGGTGACGTCGGCGGCGAAGACGGCCTTGGAGCCCGACAGGCGGATGCGTTCCCCCAGCGCCCCGGCGCCGAACCCGGCGAAGACCACGGAGTGGATGGCGCCGATGCGGACGACGGCCAGCATGAGGATGATGGCCTCGGGCATCGTCGGCATGTAGACGGTGACCCGGTCGCCCTTCCCGACTCCCATGCCCCGGAGGGCGGCGGCCACCCGCTCGACCTCCCGCAGCAGCTGCCCGTAGGTGTAGGTGCGCCGCTCGCCGAGCTCGTTGACGCCGATGAGGGCCCCGTGCCCGGACCGGCCGGCGGCCACGTGGCGGTCGAGGCAGTTCCAGGCCAGGTTGGTCTCGGCGCCGCTGAACCAGCGGAAGGTGGGCGGCGTCCAGTCGAAGACCGTGTCCCACTTCTTGAACCACGGCAGCCGCTCGGCCTCTTTGGCCCAGAACCCGTCCGGATCGTCCCGGGCTTCCTGTTGCATGCGGCGCACCATCGGGTTCACGACGTCCACGGTTCCCCCTTCTCCGCCGGTCGGTTCCGGCGACGGCTTGACGTTACCAACCAGCCGCCGGCTCCCAGAACGGCTGCCGCCAGCGCCGCGCCGCCGTAGAGCGGCAGCTTCGACCCGCCCCCCGTCGACGGTCCAACGCCGGCGCGTCGCCGGAGCTCGGCGATGGGCACGAACTGGGTGATCCCCTCGACGGCACTCTTCTTGTCACCGATGAAGATCGGGATGGACCAGGTCTTGATCGTGGTCGCCCCGGCCCGTTGGACGATCGCCGCCGGCGGGTCGGTCTTCGGCGCCGCGGCCCGGAACTCCAGCCAGCTCCAGCGCGGAGCGTCGGCGACCTGGCTCCACTTCGGCGCCGCGGCGGCGTCGGCCTCGTCGGACGGGTCGTGTCCGAGCGCCTGCTGCACGCCGACCCACGTCGGGCTCTTCAGGTTGACCTCGGTGACCTTCGGGCCGATCCGGGCGAACGGCTCGCCGTCCTTCCCGAGGACCACGACGGGGTCGGGGGAGAGGTTCTCCACGAAGATGGCCGGCACCGTGCTGGCCGACACGACCTGGATCTTCACCCCGGCGGCCGGCGTCAGTGACGACTTCTGCACCATGGCGTATGACCCGGTGGGGGGCCGGAACTCGAAGCGGCCCTGCAACTGGCCGGGCTGGTCGCCGTAGCGGAGGGGGACGGTCCAGCGGCCGAGGACCGCGACCTTGTTGGCCTGGAGGACAGCCGGCGGCAACACGCCGCCCTGGGCCGGGTGGAGCCGGTGGTCGTACCAGCCCCAGGCCGGCTGGGCGGCGATCTTGCGCCACCGCGGTGGGACGTCGGGGCCGGGCCGGGCCTGGTCGGGGTAGCGGGACAGGCCCTCGGGGACGTTGGAGTCGTAGAACGTCGGGGAGGCGAAGTTGGCCTCCACCCCGGCCGGCCCGATGCGGAGGAAGGGTTCCCCGGAGTCGGCCAGGAACGTGACGGGCTGCGGGGTGTGGTTGGCCACCAGCAGCTCGTAGGTGACCGAGAAGGCGACCTGCACGTCGATCCCGCCCACGACCGGTGACATCTGCTCGAAGATCGGCTGCGACAGCCCGTCCCCGGAGTGGGCCGAGGCCGGCGGGGCCGCCATCGCGACGACAGCGCCGATGAGCGCCCAGGCGAGGGCGAGAGCGGCCAGGCGGCGGCTCAGCGGAGGAAGAACAGCCATCGCCGGTTGAGCGGGGCGGACACTGGGCCGCTCACGGGCGCCGGGAGGGCGGCGGCGATGGCGCGGGCCGGCTGGCGCGCCGTGGCGGTGACGCCGCTGTGCTCGTCGGGGGTGGCCGTCCCGCCGGCCGGCGCCGGCGGGTCGTCGGGAAAGGGTTGGAGGGCCGCGGCCGGGTCGGTGCGCCCCACGTCGACCATGCGGGCCACCGACGGGATCGGCCCCTGGAGGCTCTTCTTGTTCACCACGAGGTAGTACGTGCCCGGGGGAGCCACGTTGCCCGACGGCGGGGCGGTGGCGGTCACGGCGTCGGTGCCGCGGCGGGTGAAGTCGAGCTGCAGGGCCCGCTGGTCGGAGTCGTTGACGTGCTCCGGCGACGGCGTCCTCAGGAGCCGGACCGATTCGATCAGGTCGGCGTCGGGCGTCGTGATGGTGAAGGACTCGCCGTAGCCCACGGCTTTCTGGACGGCGGTGATGCGGGGACGGGGGCCCCGGAACAGGTACGGCGGGCTCCAGATCTCGAAGCTCGGATCGTTGTCGTTGTTGGTGAACGGGCCGCCCTGGTCCTGGTTCGCCCCGCCGTAGTGGGCGCCGAGGGGGGCGTTGCCGCCCAGCAACACCCGCATGTCGGGGAGCAGCAGGGCCGTGTTGTGATACCCCCGGTCCCGGCTGTGGGGGGCGGCATCGGTCCACTGGCCGGTCACGGGGTTGTACAGCTCGGGGGTCTTGACCGCGATCGCCGAGCCGGGCATGACGACGTCGTCCTTGTCGGCGCCGCCGACGGCCAGCACCTGCCCGTCCGGAAGCAGGACGCCGGAGGAGTACCAGCGGGCGTGGTGCAGGTCGCCCGCCGTCCGGTTGGTGACGTTGCCGTCGGAGTCGACCCCGGTCAGCGTCGTGAAGGGGACCGCCGGCAGCCACGAGCCGGGTGACGGCCCGAGCACGCCGCCCCAGGTGACGAGCGTCATCTGGTCGTAGGGGGGCGCCAGGGTGAGCGGCACGACGAACGCTCCGCTCCGGGCGCCGAGGGGCGCCACCCCCGAGAGGGACCACGTCCTGGTCCTGGGGTCGAAGAACTGGAAGAAGGCCGTGAGCGCCTCGTCGACCGACTGTCCCAGCGGGCTCCACATCTGGCCGACGGCGGCGTAGAAGAACTTGCCGTTGGGAGCCAGCACGATCCGGGGCACCAACGGCAGCTCGGTCTCCGACGCCGGGCCGACGTAGTTCTCCGTCCAGGTGTTCGTGTCGGCGTGGTAGGTCTCGCTCCGGCGGACGTTGCCGAGCTGGCTGTCGCGGACGAGCCGGGTGACTCCGCCGAAGACCGTGGCGTTCCCGTCGGCGCCGATGACGGCGTGGGGGTACCAGCGGCCGTACTTCATGGGTGCGGCGGGCCGGAAGGAGTTCGAGTCCGGGTCGAACAGCACTGCGCTCCGCAGGCCTTCGAGCTCGGCGATGCCGACGTCGGCGGGGTCGCCGTCGTTGTGGTCCATGACGGACGGGTCGTTGTACCAGTCGGTCCCGCCGGCCAGCAGGAGCGTGCCGCCGGGCAGGGCGGTGATGTCGGAGCAGAACAGGTCGCCGTCGTTGTCGGCCTTGTCATCGGGCGGCGACGACGGGGCCTGCGCCGGGCCGCCGAGCCGGCCCCAGGCGCTTCCGACGAAGCCGTCGCCGGGGCGGCCCGGGACGCCGAGAGCCCCCAGCGGGTCGTCGGAGGACCGCTGGCCCGGCTTGATGTTGGGGTTGGCCTGACCGCCCCGAGGGCCGGCGGGCAGCGAGAACCGCGGTGTGCCGGACCGGAGGTCGAGCAGGCGGGCCTGGCTGTCGCGGGACGACGGAGCGAGCGACGTGGGGGTCGAACCCCGGGCGTTCTCCTGGCCCTCGAGCCCGTTGACGTAGAGGACCCGTCCGTCGCTGAGGACGGCCGCCTCGACCGCGGTCGGCTTGCAGACGACCCGGTCCCCTTCGGGGGACATCCCCGAACCCCCGGGGGAGTTGTCGTCGGCGGGCGGCTGGCAGCGGGGCGTGGCCGCGCCGCCTTCCTCGAAGGGCTGGGTCCACTGCCCGGCGACGTCCGGCGGGGCGGCCGAGCGGGCCGAGACTCCCGGCGCGACGGCGCCGAGCGTCAGCAGTGCCGAGAGCCCGACGACGCCGGCGTGCCCTCTGCGCCGGTGCCCGATCATGGGCCCCAAGTGTGGCCTGCGGCGCGGGTTTGTCAACGCGGGGCGTCGCCGGAGAAAGTCTTCGGGACAAAGAAGATCCGCCCGCCGTCGAAACGGCGGGCGGATCGCGTCGCTGGTGCCTCCGGGAGGCCGGTGAGACTCCCTAGTGGGACGTGCACTCCGGCAGGCCGGCGGTGTGGAACTTGAAGTCGGAGATCACGAAGTTCGTGGGGGCCGTCGTGCTGTTGCTCTCCGGGATCGAGAACGTGACCTCGGTCTGCCCGGGCTGGGCGTCGACCTGGCGGCCGGCGACCTGCACCGTGAACTGCTTCTTGCCCGCGGCGCCGTAGTCGGCCGTGACCACGAGGCTGTCGAGTTCGATCGACTTCGTGCTCTCGTTGACCACCGTGGCCGTCAGGCCGTAGCTGCTCGACGGCGGGTGGATCAGGTTGGCCCGGGCGCTGGCCGTACCGGTACCGCAGTCGATCACCTGCGGCTGGGGAGCGGGAGCGGCGGCCTGCGCCTGCGTCGGGCCCGACGTCGTGGTCGTCGGCCGGGGGCGGACCGTGGTCGGGGTGGTGGAGCGCGACTTGGCGGTGGTCGTGGTCGTCGCCGGGGCGGCCGTGGTCGTCGTGGTCGCCGGGACCGCCGTCGTCGTCGTCGTGGCCGGGGCGGCGGTGGGGGCCGTTGTCGCCGGCGCCGCCGCTTCCTCGATCACGGCGGGAAGCGACCGCGTGGCGGCCACACCGGCCTGGAGACGCTTGGACTGCTCGCCGTTCTGAGGATCATTGTGGATCGCCGCGGTTAACAGCCCGACGCCCAAAAGCAGCGGAATGGCGAGGGTCAGGAGCTTGCGCATTTTCCGTCCGATTCGCTGGGGAAGGCCCTTGTTCCTGCTGGTGCAGTGTGCAATGGGCTCGGGTAACTAGTGAAGAGACACAAAGTGGACAATGCGGACGAAGCTTAAATCCGGGGTACGCAAAACTGGCGGATATCCCGGCGCCGACGCATGCTCTTTACTCTTGGGGGACACCTCCGAACCCCCGCGGTCGTTGCGATTAACCTGCGGCGGTGATCACCGACGACCTCCTCGCGCTCCTCGCCGCGACCGCCGCCGCCGTGGAGCAGGCCGTCCGGGGGGTCTCCGGCCTCGACCGGCGGGCCCGCACCGACCGGGCCGGCCAGTACGCCATCGACCTCGTGGCCGACGCCGCCGCCCTCGAGGTGCTGGCCCGGGCGCCGCTGGCGGTGCTGTCGGAGGAATCGGGCTGGGGCGGGCACCCGGGGGCGGCCCTCACCGCCGTCCTCGACCCCGTCGACGGGTCCACCAACGCCTCCCGCAACATTCCCTATTGGGCGACGTCCATCTGCGTCGTCGACGGCGACGGCCCGCTGGCCGCTCTGGTCGTGAACCAGGCCACCGGTGTGGCCACCACCGCCGTCCGGGGGGAGGGTGCCCGGCGCGACGGCGAGCTGATCGGCCCGGGCAAGGTCGAGCGGGTGGAGGACGCTGTGATCACGCTGTCTGGCCGTCCGGGCGAGTGGCTCCCCTGGAAGCAGTTCCGGGCCCTGGGCTCCGCCGCCCTGTCGCTGTGCGACGTCGCCGCCGGCGCGGTGGACGGGCTGGTTGACGGCGGCGCCTGGCACGCCCCCTGGGACTACTTGGGCGGCCTCCTGATCTGCCAGGAAGCCGGCGCCGTCGTGGTCGACGCGCTGGGCCGAGAACTCGTCGTCCTCGAGGAGGACGCCCGCCGCCAGCTCCTGGCCGCCGCCACCCCCGCGCTGCTGGAGGAGCTGCGTGCAGCCCTGCCGCGCCCGGGCGACGCCGGCGCCCCGCTTCTGTCCCCTCCGCCGCGGCCCGAGGCGG
>JAUZEX010000735.1 GCA_030838815.1 Actinomycetota bacterium | reverse complement strand
AGGACGTTGACCGGGAACCGCTTGAGGTAGGTGAGCGACGAGTAGCCCGTCCCGAAGTCGTCGATGGCCAGGCCGATCCCGAGTGACCTGATCCCGGCCAGCGTGTCGCGGTGGCCTCCGCCGTCCTCCATGAAGGTCGTCTCGGTCAGCTCCAGGCACAGGCTGGCGGGCTCGACGCCGGTGGTCAGCAGGGTCCGCATGAGGCCCGGGACGAGATCGGGTTGGCGGAGCTGGCGGGCGGCCAGGTTCACGTTGACGGTGAGCGACCGGCCCCAGCTCCGCTCCCGCCAGCGAGCCAGCTGGGCCATCGCCTCGTCGAGCACCCAGGCGCCGATCGGAACGATCAGACCCGTCTCCTCGGCCAGCGGGATGAACGCCCCCGGCGGCACCAGACCGAGCGCCGGGTGTTCCCAGCGCACGAGGGCCTCGACGCCCACCACGGCGCCCGATTCCAGCTCGACGACCGGCTGGTAGTGCAGCCGCAGCTCGTCCCGCTCGACGGCCCGGTGGAGAGCGTTCTGCGTCTCGAGGTGCTCGATCGCCTCCGTCCGCATGGTGGCGTCGAAGAACTCGGAACGGGCCCGGCCCCTGTCCTTGGCCCGGTACATGGCGGCGTCGGCGTCGCGCAGCAGGCTCTCCGGCGAGCCGGTGCCGTCGGCCACGGCGATCCCGATGCTGGCCGAGAGGAAGATCTCCTGGCCGTCGACGACGACGGGCTCCCGCAACACCTCGGTGATCCGTTCCGCCACCAGCGCCGCCTCGAAGGCCGCCGTCTGGTCCTCGCACACCACGACGAACTCGTCGCCGCCGAACCGGGCCACGACGTCGCCGGCCCGCACGACCAGCCGGAGCCGGTCGGCCACCGTCACCAGCAGCTTGTCGCCGGCGTCGTGGCCCCGGCCGTCGTTGATGAGCTTGAAGCGGTCGAGGTCGATGAACAACACCGCCACCTCCGAACCGGTCCGGGCGGAACGGGCCAGGGCCTGCTCCAGCCGCTCGGCCACGAGCACCCGGTTGGGCAGCCCCGTCAGGGCGTCGTGGACGGCCTGACGGGCGAGTTCGAGCTGCGCCTGCTTGCGCTCACTCACGTCGCGCACTGCGGCTGAGACCAGGATGCCCTGGTCGGTCCGCAGGGGCGAAAGGCTGATCTCGACCGGAAACTCGGTGCCGTCGGCCCGGCGGGCGTAGAGGTCGAGGTCGGCGCCCATCGGCCGCAGCTCGAGGTCGGCCGCCGAATAGGAAGTCCGGTGCAGGGCGTGGCGGTGCCGGAACCGCTCGGGCAGGAGAATCTCGACCGACTGGCCGATGAGCTGGTCCCGGCTCCAGCCGAACAGCGTCTCCGTCTGGCGGTTGACCAGGACGATCCTGCTCTCGCCGTCGACGATGACGATGCCGTCGGGGGCCGTCTCGAGCAGGTCGCGGAACTGCTGCTCCTGCTGCTGGAGCACCTTGGTGCGCTCGTCGACCAGCGCCAGGGCATAGCCCCGCCGCCGCCGCAGCACCTCCACGAGAACCGACACCAGCACGGCCAGGATGAGGCCCCGGGCGAGGAGGAGCCACGGTTCCCGGCTGGTCATCGTGCCGACCAGCGGTCGGTTGGCCTTCACGACCAGCAGCCAGTGGTCGGCGCCGACGTCCACGACGTGGTGAACCGTGCGGCCCCCGAACGGCAGGGACCCGGTGGACAACACGAGCTGGGCGGGGTCGACCCGGGCGCCGGCGTAGAGCGCCGCCTCGATCTCGCTGAAGGGCTGGGTGGAGGTGACCTGGCGGCGCTGGCCGGGGGCGGGCAGGGTCGACTCGCGGTAGATCACCGGGCTTCCGGGATCGGCGGCCAACCGCATGGCGGAGCCGAGGCGCCGTTCGCCGCCGGGGTCGGCGAAGAGCCCGGTCATAACGATCCCGTCGACGTCGTGGGCCCGGCGCACGGCGGCCATGGCCTCGGCGCTCAGCTCCTGGCCCGCCACGAGACCCGGCCCTCGGGCGGCGACGACGCGGGGGGACCGCCCGGCGTCCTCTTCCACCAGGGCCACCGCCCCCGCACCGCGGACGACCGTCGGGTCCCGATCGGCCGCCGCGGCGAACACGGCACGGTCGCCATGGGTGGCCAGGGCCACGGCGGCCAGCGCCCTCGTCGCCGCCTGCGACTGGGTGACCTGGTTCGTCAGCAGCGCGGCGGCCTCACCGGCACGCTGGGTGAGCAGCCTCCGCTCCTGGTCGGCCACGACCCCCCGGGCGTAGGCGGACGCGGTGGCAGCGCCGCCGACAATGACGGCGAATACCACGAGGGAGAGCCCCCGGAGCGGGAAGCGAGCGTGAACCGGCCTCATCGTCTCGATGATCGGCCGACGGAGCGCCGACTTGAGCGGTCAGACCGGGGCTAACCGCCCGCCAGCAGACCCTCCACATCCCGGTCAGCGGAGTCGTAAAGTCCGGCGATGATCGACGGCGACAAGTCCCTGACCGTCTACGGCGCGCCGTGGTGCCCCCACTGCAAGCGCGTGAAGCGGTTCCTGGCCTCGCACCGGATCCCGTACCAGAACGTCGACATCGACGAGCGGGCCGAGGCCGTCGAGACCCTGAAGGAGCTGCAGGACGGGGGCCAGATCATCCCGACGGTCGTCTACGCCGACGGGAGCCACGAGGTGAACCCGTCCGACGAGGCGCTGGCCCGGCGCATCGGGCTCACCGTCGAGGCGGCGCGGGCGGCCTACGACCTGGTCATCGTGGGCGGCGGGCCGGCCGGGCTGGCGGCGGCCATCTACGCCGCCCGGGAGGGCATCGACGCCATCGTGGTCGACGGCAGCGCCCTCGGCGGCCAGGCGGGGGTGAGCGACCGGATCGACAACTACCCGGGCTTCCCCGACGGGATCTCCGGCGCCGAGTTGGCCGAGCGCTTCGTGGCCCAGGCCCGCCGCTACGGCGTCGAACTGGTCTCGGCGGTGTCGGTGGCCTCGGTCGCCCCCGACGGCGGCGACTCTGCTCGCACCTCATCTTCGCCGACCGCGCCGAACGGCACCCTCCGGTCGAGCTCAGATTCGGCGCTCGTAACCACGCTGGGCTCCGGGCAGGAGCTGACCAGCCACGCCGTGATCGTGGCCACCGGCTCGACCTATCGGCGGCTCGACGTCCCTGGCGAGGAGGACCTCATCGGCGCCGGCGTCCACTTCTGCGCCACCTGTGACGGCCCGTTCTACAAGGGGGCCGACGAGCTGGTGGTCATCGGCGGCGGCAACTCGGCGCTGGAGGAGGGCCTCCACCTCTCCGAGTTCGCCAAGAAGGTCCGGGTGCTGGCCCGGTCGGACCTCTCGGCGTCCACCGTCCTCCAGGAGCGGGTGAAGGCGGACCCGCAGTTCGAGATCCATACCGGCGTGGACATCGTCGAGCTGGAAGGGGACCGGGGCCGCTTCGCGGCCGTCGTGGCCCGGGATCGGGAGACCGGCGAGGAGCACCGCTACCCCGCCTCCGCCGCCTTCGTCTTCGTCGGGCTGGAACCCAACACCGGCTTCCTCGGTGACACCGTCGAGCAGGACGCCGGCGGCTTCCTCGTCACCGGCGCCACCATGGAGACGTCGATGCCCGGCCTGTTCGCCGCCGGCGACGTCCGGGCCGGTTCCACCAAGCAGCTCGGCTCGGCGGTCGGGGACGGGATCGCCGCCCTGCTCATGGTTCGCCGCCACCTCGAGGCCCACCGCCACAAGGCCCCGGCGCTGGTCGACGTCTGAGGAGAAATTGCGGCCCTTTTCGGGCGATCGTCCCCTTGCGGGCCCTTTCTCCCGCCCTCGCCGGGCCGCCGCGGGCAGGAACCGCGCCAGAGCGAGCGAACCTGGAGATATCCCCCCGACGGACATCGAGAGCTGAGGAAACCGTGGGCGCGGTCCGGCGACGTCATCTGATCCGTGGGCTGGCCATCCTCGTCGGCCTGAACATGGTCGTGAGCCTCGTCGCCCTCTACGGCCACGCCGGCGACGCCTCGGCCCGGGAAGCCCGCAGCCCCCAGGCGGCCGGCGCCACCTCGTCCTCCACCAACTCGGGCATCCTGGCCGGTGGGCATTTCAGCAAGCGCCGCGGTTCGGGCACCACGGCGACGAGCGCCACGAACCCGACGGCCCCCGGCGCGCCGGGTACCCCGGGCGCGGCCGGGCCCCCCGGCTCCGACGCCACCGGCACCACCGGCACCACCCGGTCCGGGCCGGGGTCGACGACGTCGTCGTCCGCCGCGGCGTCGACGACCACCAGAGGGACCGGCGCCGGGAGCGGCTCCGCCACCACGGCCACCACCTCCGCCCCGCCCGCCCCGGGTGGCACCGGCGCCGGCGCCGGGAAGGCGAACAACACCACCGTGACCACCGCCGCCACGGCCGGCGGGAACCATCCCGGCTCCGTGAGCGACCCGGCCGGCGACACGTTCGTCGACGGGACCACCGATCCCGTCCGGGAGAGCCGGGCCGACATCGTCCGGGCCGGGGCGGCTTACGGCCCCGGCGGGATCACGTTCACCATGCAGCTCCAGCAGCCCGACGACCCCCTGCAGGACAAGTCGTGGGCGGCGGACACCACCTTCGTCATGTGGTCGGTCGACACCGACGCCGACGGGAAGCCCGACTACGACATCCAGCTCGCCCGCGACGGCGCCGGGCTCGTCGGCGTCGTCAGCCACCCCGGGGACACCGGCCCGGCCGTGTGCGACGCCTCCGGGGCCGCCTACGGCGCCGACGGCTTCTCGGCCACGGTCGACCCCGGCTGTCTCGGCAACCCGGTGGCGTTCGCCTTCCGGGCCACGACGTACTACGACACGAACCCGAAGAACGACAACTCCGACGTCGCCTCCGACGTGGCGCCCAACGGCGGCCTGTCCTTCCCGGTCACCCGGCCGTCGTAGCTCCGGGCCCGGGACTACGAGTACCGGGTGACGTAGCCCCGGGCCCGGAAGAGGTGCAGGGTCCGCCACAGGACGGCCGTGGCCAGCGGCACCGCCACCGCCACCCCCGCCGCCCCGACGGCGATCAGATCCCACGGCATCGGCCGGCCGTCGAGCAGCCGCCGGGCGGCCTCGAAGGCGTGGGTCGACGGCAGCAGCCGGCCGACTGGCTGGAGGAGCCCGGGCATGGCGTGGATGGGGTAGAAGGCGCCCGACAGGGCCACGATCACGAACAGCAGGCCCCAGCACAGGATCTCGGCACCGTTGCCGAAGCGAGCACGAGGGCCATGACGAGCAGCGAGATCGTCCACCCGACGAGCATGAGCACGGCGATGACGGGGATCAGCCCCCACCCGGCCGACGTCACGTTGAACGAGAACAGCAGCCAGGCGGCCAGCGCCACCGCCCCGAGCCCGGCGGCCAGCCGGGCGGCGCTCACCACCATCAGCCCCGCCAGCAGCTCGACCTCCCGCAACGGCGAGACCATCAGGTTCACCAGGTTGCGGGACCACGTCTCGTCGAGGAACCCGCACGACATCGACACGTTGGCCTGGTACATGACGTGCATGAGGAGGATGCCCGACAGCATGTAGGGCGTCCCGGCCCGCCCGGCGCCGCCCTGCTGGTCGACGAACAGCCCGATCGAGCCCCAGATGACGGTGTCGACCATGGGCCACACGAGCACGTCGAACCAGCGTTGCGGCGCCCGCAGCTGCACGAACGCCTGCCGGCGGATCACCGCTTTCACCCGCAGCAGGTCGAAATTTGCGGCCATTTCAGATCGTCTCCTCGGAGGCGAGATGGAGGAAGACCTCCTCGAGGTTCGCCTGGCCGAACTGGCGGGCCACCGCCGCCGGCGGCCCGTCGGCCACCACCAGGCCGTGGGACAGGAACACGACGCGGTCGCAGATGCGCTCGACGTCGGTCATGTTGTGCGACGTCACGAGCAGCGCCGATCCGTCCTCGTGGCAGGTCCGCTCCAGGCCGAGGCGCACCCGGTGGGCGACGTCGGGGTCGAGCGAGGCCGTCGGCTCGTCCAGCACCAGTAGCCGGGGCCGGTGCAGCGTCGCCTTGATGATGCCCACCAGGGTCCGCTGGCCCGACGACAGCTCGCTGGCCATGGCGTCGGCCAGGTGGGGGATGCGGAACCGCTCGAGGCCCTCGTCGATGGCCGGGCCGGGGTTGGTCACGCCGTAGAGGTTGGCGAAGTAGCCCAGCACCTCCCGCACCTTCAGCCGGTCGGGCAGCGGCAGGTAGCCGGCGGCGAAGCCGACGCCCTCCATGGCGCGGCTCCGCCCGGCGGGCAGGGTGTGGCCGAGCACCGTCACCGAGCCCTCGTCGGGCGTGATGGCGCCGAGGAGCATCAGGAGCGTCGTCGTCTTCCCGGCACCGTTGGCCCCCAGGAGCGCGACGCGCTCACCGGCCTCGACGGCCAGCGACACGCCGGCCACCGCCGTCGTGCGCTTGTAGCGCTTCACGAGCTCGTTCGCCTCCAGCACCCCGAACCCCCGGGCTGGCCCGTTCATCGTGGTTTCCTCCATTGCTTACGGGCCTGGGCCTGCTCCCGGTAGAGCCGCCGTTGTTCGGTTCGGAGCCGGGTGGCCAGGGCACGGTCGTCACGGGCCGCCAGCCGGTCGAGCTCCCGCCGGAGCTTGCGCCAGGCGGCCAGCCGGTCCTCGCTGATCCGGCCGTCGGCCAGCGCGTCGAGCAGGGCGCAGCCCGGCTCCCGGCGGTGCGAGCAGTCGGTGAAGCGGCACCGGTCGACCAGCGCCGCGATCTCCGGGAAGGCCTGGGCCACGCCCAGACCGTCCTGCCACAGCCCGATCTCGCGCAACCCCGGGGTGTCGATCAGGACGCCGCCGTCCGGCAGGGGGATGAGCTCCCGGTGCGTCGTGGTGTGCCGCCCCCGCCCGTCGTCCCGGACGGCGCCGGTGGCCAGGGCCGCTCCCGCCAGGTGGTTGGCCAGCGTCGATTTCCCCGCCCCCGACGAGCCGAGCAGCGCCACCGTCCGGCCCCGCCCGAGATAGGGCGCCAGCTCGTCGAGCCCGGCACCGGTGGGGGCGCTGACGGCCAGGAGGGCCACGCCGACACAGGCCACCGCCAGCCGGCCGACCGCGCCGTCGAGCTCGTCGGCCGACACCAGGTCGGCCTTGGTCAGCACCACCACCGGGGTTGCGCCGCTCTCCCACACCACGGTCACGTAGCGCTCGACGCTGCGGGGCGTGACCCGGCCGTCGGCGGCGACGAGCACCAGCACGGTGTCGACGTTGGCGGCCAGGGTCTGGGGCCGGGCGTCGAGCCCCGCGGCCCGGCGGACGATCGCCGTCCGCCGGGGCAGCGCCCCGACCACGACCGACCCCGTGACCAGCACCCAGTCGCCGACGGCGACGGTGACCCCGGGCGGGATGGCGACGCGGCGCGAGGGACCCCCACCGAGGACGGTGGCGACGCCGATGTCGACCCGGGCGACCCGGCCGACATCGGCCGGACCGAGGAGTTGGACGGCGGTCGCCAGCGTGGCGGCCCAGGCGTCGTCCCAGCCGAGATCCGCGAGGCAGGACGAAGACGATGCGGAAGCAGACAATGGGGGGCTCCTCAGCCGGAAGGCGCCCCCGAGACCCGCTTTGTCAGAAGGGGTGAGAGGTGGGCGGCGCCGAGGGAACAGGACGCGGACGGAACGGACCAGTAACCGTGCCTGCCATCACGCGCCACCTCCTCCCGGGCTCAACTGCCTGTCTGCGCTCCACGGTACGGAACCCGCCGGGGGCGGGCAAACGAATTACCGGGGTCGTCTATCCCTGGCCCGTCACCGGGTCGGACTGCGCCCGGTTCGACTGCACCTCGCTCACCACCAGGGTCCCGTTGTGGCCGGGCTCGCGGACCAGCTCCTTGTGGCCGATCAGCTTGGCCCGGTGGCCGGCGACCTTGGGCAGGGCGCGGGCCGCCTGCGTCGAGGTCGGCACGATCTGGTACCTCACGGTGTAGTCGGGGCAGGGATCGGGATCCTCCACCGCGCAGGACCGGCCGATGTAGTCGTAGTGCCGGCCGTGCTTCTCGATCTGACCGACCCAGGTCTTCTCGTCGCCGGTCGTCTGCGCTCCGGCTCTGACCGCCGCCGGGCCGAGGGTCAATGCCACCAGCGACAGCGCCCACACGATCCTTCTCGGATTCATGCCCAAAGCATTGCGCACCGGCGGGCGGCACTGGGAGGTTCCACCAGTGCCGCCCCCCGGTGCGCAAAGCTTTGGGCATGAATACGAGAAGGATCGTGTGGGCGCAGTCGCTGGTGGCATTGACCCACGGCCCCGCGGCGGTCAGAGCCGGAGCGCAGACGACCGGC
>JAUZEX010000190.1 GCA_030838815.1 Actinomycetota bacterium | reverse complement strand
AGGAGAGGAAGGCCAGCCGGTCGGCCACGTCGATGAGGACGTCGTCGCGGTCGTCCGGGGACAGGACGTCCCACTTGTTGAGGACCACGACAACGGCGCAGCCCGAGGCGTCGATCCGCTCCGCCAGCCGCTGGTCCGGGTGGGTCACGCCTTCGGTGGCGTCGATGACCAGCAGGGCGGCGTCGGCCCGGTCGATGGCCTGCAGGGCCCGCACGAGGCTGTAGTACTCGGTTCCCTCGTCGATGCGGCTCTTGCGCCGCATCCCGGCGGTGTCGACGAAGCGGAGCCACCCGTCCTCCGTCTCCACCACGGTGTCGATCGTGTCCCGGGTCGTGCCCGGCGCGTCGTGGACGACGGCCCGCTCCTCGCCGACGAGGCGGTTGAACAGGGTCGACTTGCCGACGTTGGGCCGGCCCACGATGGCGACCGAGAACGGCTTCTCCGCCGAACCGAGCCCGTCCTCGGGAGGTAGAGGCCCACCTCCGGCGACGGTCTCCGCCGGGGCGACCTCGGGCTCGGGCGGAAGCTGCGCCACGATCAGGTCGAGCAGCTCGCCGCTCCCCCGGCCGTGCAGCGCCGACACCGGGACCGGGTCGCCCAGGCCCAACCGGGTGAAGTCCCAGGCGTCGGACTCCCGGTTGGCGTCGTCGACCTTGTTCACCGCCAGCAGCACGGGCTTGCTGGAGCGGCGCAGGATGGAGGCCACCTGGGCGTCCTCGTCGGTGGGCCCGACCGCCCCGTCGACCACCAGCACCACCACGTCCGACTCGTCGATGGCCCGCTCGGCCTGGAGGCTGACCTGGCGGGCCAGCGGCTCGTCGGAGCGGAGCCAGCCGCCGGTGTCGACCACCATGAAGGCCCGCCCGATCCACTCGGCGTCGAGGATCTTGCGGTCCCGGGTCACGCCCGGCTGCTCCTCGACGATCGCCTCCCGCCGCCCGACGATGCGGTTCACCAGCGTGCTCTTGCCGACGTTGGGTCGCCCGACCACCGCCACGGTCGGCGCGGTGCTGGTCACGATCCTGGATCCGTTGCTCATGAACGCAGGGCCTCCACCAACGCGTCGCCGCCCGTCCCGACGACCTCCACCGGCCGGGGCAGATCGCCCGGGGCCGAGCCGTCGAGGAACACACCCCGCGACAGCGTGACGTCGGGCAGCAGGTAGCGCACCCCGCCCGCCGGTTCCGCCTCCAGCACGGCGGCCACGTCGGCGCCGGCCAGCAAGCCCGTGACGGCGATGTTCCCGCCGAAGAGCCGGTTCCGGACGGGCCGCGCCCGCACCGGCCGCCCCGCCGCTTCGGCCAGCGCCCCCAGCACCGGCTCCAGGACCCGGGCCCCGTACTCCCCGGTCAGCAGCGCCACCCCGCCCGCCTCGCCCGAACCGGCGTTCTTTCCCGACACCCGTCCGTCCGAAATGGACGCCCGATCCTGAAGGGCGATGGCATCCGACCGCCGGGGCGACCGGTAGCCCTCGCCGGGCGCGCCGTCGACCGACCGGAAGAACCCGCCCCGGGTGTCTGTGGCGCGCACCCCGGCCGTCGGCCGGCCGGCCAGCGCGGCCTCGATCTCGGCGTAGAACGTGCGGGCCATGCCGATCCCGTTCTCGTGCTGGGGGAACCCCTCATACTCGGACGCTTCCGGGAACGGGCGCCCTGCCATCAGGTAGTACTCGTCGGCGGCGAAGACCAGGCGCCGGCCGAGCACGTCGGCGAAGAGCCGCTGCCACCGGTCGATCGCCGCCACCACCGCCGCCGCCTCGCCGGGGGCGTGGACCCGCATGTCACCTTCGGTGTTGTGGGCGCTCACCCCGAGGGGGACGACGCCGACGCTGGCCAGCTCCGGGAACCGGTCGAGCACGCCGAGGAACGTCTCCTCCAGCGCCGGCCCGTCGTTCACGCCGGGACAGACCACGACCTGGCCGTGGACCTCGACGCCGTGGTCGAGGAGCAGCCGCAGCCACCGCAGGCTGGTCGCGCCCCGCCGGTTACGCAGCAGGCGCGACCGCAGCTCCGGATCGGTCGAGTGGATGCTCACGTAGAGCGGCCCGAGCCCCTCGTCGATGACGCGTTCCAGATCGGCCTCGGTGAAACGCGTCAATGTCGTGAAGTTTCCGTAGAGGAACGACAGGCGGTAGTCGTCGTCCTTCACGTAGAGGCTCTTCCGCATTCCGGCCGGCAGCTGGTAGATGAAGCAGAAGGGGCAGTGGTTGTCGCAGGTGCGGACCCGGTCGAAGAGGGCGCTGTGGACCTCGGCCCCGAGCGGCTCGCCGGCCCGCTTCTCGACCCGCACAGCCCTTTCCAGCCCGCCCCGGCGGACGTCGAGGTCGACCACCGCCTCGTCGGCCAGCACCCGGTAGCGGATGACGTCGCGGGGCGCCTCGCCGTTGAGCGTGACCAGCTCGTCGCCGGGCCGCAGACCGGCGCGCTCGGCCGGCGAACCCGGCTCCACGGCGACCACTCTCGGCGACGACATAGGAGCGAGTGTACGGGCGCGACCCGATACCCTCGTATGAGTGGACGTAGACAAAGTGCTGCTGGCCCGGCCCCGGGGGTTCTGCGCCGGCGTGGAAATGGCCATCAAGGCCCTGGCCTGGATGGTCCGGGTCTTCGAGCCGCCCGTCTACTGCTACCACGAGATCGTCCACAACCGGCTCGTCGTGGAACGGTTCCGGAACCTCGGGGTGGTCTTCGTCGACAGCATCGACGACCTCCCCGACGGCGCCCCGGTGATGCTCTCGGCCCACGGCTCGGCACCCCACGTGGTGGCCGCCGCCCGCCACCGGGGCGGGTTCGTCGTCGATGCCGTATGCCCGCTCGTGACCAAGGTCCACCACGAGGCCCGCGTCCGGGCCGGCAAGGGCTACACCATCCTCTACGTCGGTCACGCCGGCCACGACGAGGCCGTCGGCACCCTGGCCGAGGCCCCGGCCGCCATGCGGCTCGTGGAGCACGAGCACGACGTCGACGACGCCGCCGTCGACGACCCGACCAAGGTCGCCGTCCTGGCCCAGACGACCCTCGCCCTCGGGGACTGGAAGGGTGTGGTGGAACGGGCCCGGGCCCGCTACCCCGACCTGTGGACGGCGACCCGCGATGACCTCTGCTTCGCCACCACCAACCGCCAGGCGGCCCTCACCGCCATCGCCAGCCGGGCCGACGCCGTGCTCGTCATCGGCAGCGCCAACTCCTCGAACACCCTGGCCCTGGAGAAGGTGGCCCGCAACGTGGGCTGCCCGGTCGTCCAGCGCATCAACGGGGTCGAGGAACTCGACGAGGCCGCCCTGGCCGGCGCCCGCATCGTCGGCGTCACCGCCGGGGCCAGCGCCCCGGAGGACGTCGTGCAGGCCGTCATCGCCCGCCTCGCCCCCCGCTCCGGCGTGGAGGAGGTCGACGTGACCGACGAGGAGGAGTACTTCCCGCCGCCCCGCACCCTCCGGGAGGTCATGCCGGTGCTCGATGCCGTTGCCGCCCTGGCCACCGGCGGCAGCCCGCCGGCGGCGGCCGCCCTCGGGGGGTCTTTCTCGGCCGACCGGGCCGTCAACGCCTCCGAGACGCTGGCCGCCCTCAACGGCTGAGCGACGGGTCGAAGCGGTGACCGTCGACACTGTCTCGCTGTTCCTGGCCCTGTTGGCCGTGGTGGCGGAGGTGGCCACCGCGGCCGGCGTCGTCCTGGCCGTCGGCGGGCGGTTCTCCCCCACCCTGCGGCGACTGCGGGACCAGGCCGTCGAAGCCGTGGCCCCGTCGGAGCTCAGCCTGGCCGCCGTGGTGGCGACGGTCTGCATGGCCGGCAGCCTCTACTTCTCCGAGGTGGCCCACTTCCCGCCCTGCCACCTGTGCTGGCTGCAGCGGTTCTGCATGTATCCCCTGGTCCCGATCCTCTGGT
>JAUZEX010000661.1 GCA_030838815.1 Actinomycetota bacterium | reverse complement strand
AACCGTCGCAAAGGTATCACTGGCACCAGAGGCCGCAACAGGGGGTATCAGCCGATATCACCCCTTACACGGGCTTCACCGCCTCGATCACGGTGGTGACCATCCGGCCCGCGATCGGGATCACGACGATTCCGACGAGTCCGGCCTCTTCCAGCCAGGCCCGGTACTGCGGGACGGTGTGGGCGTCGCCGCCGGCGGTGTTGACGATCATGGCCACCGAGAACGCCACGGCCAGCGGCGGGGAGCGCCGCTCGTCGTCGGGGACGATCTCGAGGATCACGACCCGTCCGCCCCGGGGGAGGGCGTCCACGGCGCGGCCGAGGATCTCCCGGGCCCGGTCGGGGGAGAAGTCGTGGAGCACGTTGGCCAGCACGGCGACGTCGCAGCCCGGAGGCAGGGCGTCGTCGAAGATGTTGGCCGGCCAGGTGGTGATGCGGTCGCCGAGCCTGGCCTCGGCGATGTGCTCGGCGGCCCTGGCCGCCACCGGCGGTTGGTCCACGACGACGGCCTCGAGGTGGGGAAACGCCGTGCACAGGGCGATGGAGACGGCGCCGGAGCCGCCGCCGACGTCCATGATCCGGGTGGCCCGGCGGAGGTCGACGGCCTGGGCCAACCGGTCGCCCATGACGCGGGAATGGCCGTGGAGGAAGTCGAGGAAGAAGTCCTCGGGGAAAGCGTGGTAGCCCTCCTGATCCTCTGGGAGCAGCTGGTGGTCGGCCCGGAGGGCGTCCTCCAACCGGCCCCAGGCCGGCCAGCACCACCGCTCGTCGAGGACGTAGTTGCGCAGCGAGTGCGTCGAGCCGCGGTAGAGGTAGCGGGCGGCGAGGACGCTGTCGCGGTAGCGCCCGTCCTCCTTGTCGAGGAGCCCGGTGGCGACGCAGGTGTCGAGGAGCGCCCGGGCCGGGCGAGCCGCCAGACCGAGGGCGGCCTGCGCCTCGTCCAGGGTCAGACCCTCCCCCGCCTGCTCGGCGCCGAGGACCTCGAACACGCCGAGCTCCACGGCGGCCATGACCGTTCTGGAGATCCAGAACCCGAGGAACAGCTCCAGCACGTCGTCGGGATCCGGTGTAGCTTCCACGCCCGCAGCCTGTCACCAACCGGCGTTCTTCACCGCGGTTCAGCCGCGGCGAGGAGCGCCGGTTGGCTTTTTCCGCCGTCGAAGCCCGAACCGGCGTTCCTTTTCCGCCGTATCGCCGGTAAAGGAACGCCGGTTGGGGCTTCTGCCGCCTGGGGCTCGAACCGGCGTTCCTTTTCCGCTGTATCGCCGGTAAAGGAACGCCGGTTGGTTGGCCGGCCGGCGTCCGCTACTCGGCTGAGGCTTCCAGCGCCACCAGGGGTTGGCCCTTCTTCACGGCCTCGCCGGCGGCGCAGAGGACGGCGGAGACCGTCCCGTCGGCCGGGGCCTTCACCTCGAGCTCCATCTTCATGGCCTCCACCACCACCAGAGTCTGGCCCCGCTCGACGGCGTCGCCGGCGGCGACCTTCACGGCGATGACGGTGCCGGGCATGGGGGCGCCGAGCTGGGCCGGGCCGCCCTCGGCGTCGACGAGCCGGGGCCGGATGCCCAGCGGGAACTCGTAGGGCTGGCCGGCCCAGAACACCTGGACCAGACCGGGGGTGGCGACGGCGGCGGCCCGGATGCCGTCCCCTGCCTCGGGCCCGGTGAAGACAGCCCAGCCGTGCGTGTCGCCGTCGGGCTCGTGGGCGGCCTCGGCCTGGACGAGGACGGTGTCGCCGACCCGGAACGGGCCCCGACCCCGCACGTCGACCAGCCGTTCGCCGGCCGAGACGGCCGAGGTCCCCTCGGTCGGGGCCTGGACGATCACGTGGGTGGGGCCGGGTTCGAGGTGGCGCCAGGGCCCCGCCGTGGACCAGGGATCGATGGCCGACCGGTCCCGGGGCGCGGCGGCCCCTGGCCCGGATTCCGGGACGGGCCCGGCGGTGCCGGCCAGGATCCGGGCGGCCTCGGCCGCTCCGGCCAGGGCGATGGCGGCCTCGGGGACGGGGCGGTCGTCCACCCCCGACGTCCAGCCGGCGTAGGCGGACTCCAGCCATGTGGTGGTGACCTTGCCGGCCGCCACGGTCTCGTCGGCGGCCAGCGTGCGGAGGAAGGGGAGGTTGGTGCGCAGGCCGAGGACCTCGGTCTCGGCCAGGGCGGCCGAGAGGCATTCGAGCGCCGCCGGCCGGTCGTCGGCGTGGACGATCACCTTGGCCAGCATGGGGTCGTAGTGGGTGGTGACCTCGGCGCCCTCGTCGACGCCGGAGTCGACGCGGGCCTCGTCGGGCCAGCGCAGGTGGAGGAGGCGGCCGGACTGGGGGAGGAAGCCGGCGTCGGGATCCTCGGCGTAGAGGCGGACCTCGATGGCGTGGCCGGTCGGGGTGACGTCCTGTTGTGTGAGCGGCAGGGCCTCACCCATCGCCACCCGGAGCTGCAACTCGACGAGGTCGAGGCCGGTGACCATCTCGGTGACGGGATGCTCGACCTGGAGCCGGGCGTTCATCTCGATGAATCCAAACACTGGGGGGGCGGAGCCCCCCGAGGACACCCCGGGCCCGTCGTCCTCGACGAGGAACTCGCAGGTTCCGGCATTGCGGTAGCCGACGTGGCGGCACAGGGTCACGGCCGCGTCGGTCAGCTGCTTCCGGAGGGTGGCATCGACGGCCGGCGAAGGACTCTCCTCCAGGATCTTCTGGTGGCGGCGCTGAAGGGAGCAGTCCCGCTCGCCGAGGTGGATCACATTGCCGAAGGCGTCGGCCATGACCTGGACCTCGACGTGGCGGGGGGCGGGGAGGTACCGCTCGAGGAGGAGCTTCGTGTCGCCGAAGGCGCCGGCCGCCACCCGTCGGGCCGAGGCCAGGGCGGGGAGCAGGTCGTCCTCCCGGCGGACGACGGCCATCCCCTTGCCGCCGCCGCCGGCGGCCGGCTTCACGATGAGGGGGTAGCCGATCTCCTTCGCCGCCCGCTCCAGGGTGGCGTCGTCCTGATCGTCGCCGCCGTAGCCCGGCAGCACCGGGACGCCGGCCGCTTCGGCGATCCGCTTCGCTTCGTCCTTGCCGCCCATGGCGGCCAGCACGTCGGGCGGTGGCCCGACGAAGGCGAGCCCCGCCGCTTCCACCGCCCGTCCGAAGGCGGCGTCCTCGGACAGGAAGCCGAAGCCGGGATGGATCAGGTCGGCCCGGAGCGCCCGGGCGGCCTCGAGGATCCGCTCGGCTCGCAGGTAGGACTGGGCGGCCGGGGCGGGACCAATGCAGTAGGCGGCGTCGGCCATGCGGACGAACGGCGCACCGGCGTCGGCCTCGGAGTACACGGCGGCGCTCCGGAAACCCATGCGCTTGACGGTGCGGAACACCCGCACGGCGATCTCGCCCCGGTTGGCGACGAGGACGGTGGGGACGTGGTGGGGGTTGCGGCTCTTTCGCACTGGTCTCTTTCCTCTACATCCGGAAGACGCCGTAGCCCGGCTCGGGAATGGGAGCGTTGTAGGAGGCCGAGATGGCCAAGGCCAGCGTGATGCGGGTGTCGAGCGGGTCGATCACGCCGTCGTCCCACAGGCGGGCGGTGGTGTAGTACGGGTGGCCCTGGCGGTCGTACTGGTCGCGGATCGGTTGCTTGAAGGCCTCTTCCTCTTCCTTGGAGGCGAAGCCGCCCTGCTTCACCGTGGCCAGCACCGACGCCGCCTGCTCGCCGCCCATGACGGAGAGGCGGGCGTTGGGCCACATCCACAGGAAGCGGGGAGAGTAGCCCCGGCCGCACATGGCGTAGTTGCCGGCGCCGAAGCTGCCGCCGATGACGACGGTGAACTTCGGCACCACGGAGCAGGAGACGGCGGTGACCATCTTGGCCCCGTCCTTGGCGATGCCGCCCGCCTCGACGTCGGCGCCGACCATGAACCCCGAGATGTTCTGCAGGAACACGAGCGGGATCTTCCGCTGGTTGCAGAGCTCGATGAAATGCGCCGCCTTGAGCGACGACTCCGAGAAGAGGATCCCGTTGTTGGCGATGATCCCCACCGGGAAGCCCATGACGTGGGCGAAGCCGCAGACGATCGTCGTGCCGTAGAGGGCCTTGAACTCGTGGAACCGGCTGCCGTCGACGAGCCGGGCGATCACCTCGTGGACGTCGTACGGCGTGCGGGTGTCGGGCGGCACGATCTCGTACAGCTCGCGGGAGTCGTACTTCGGCTCCTCCGGCTCGGCCATGCCGGGCGGGAGCGGCTTCTCGGTGTTGAAGGAGGCCACGATGTCGCGCACGATCGACAGGGCGTGGGCGTCGTCGAGGGCGTAGTGGTCGACGACGCCGGAGGTGCGGGCGTGGACGTCGGCGCCGCCCAGCTCCTCCTCGGTCACGTCGACGCCGATGGCCGCCTTCACCAGCGGCGGCCCGCCGAGGTAGATCGTGCCCTGCTTGCGGACGATGACGGTCTCGTCGGACATGGCCGGCATGTAGGCGCCGCCGGCGGTGCACATCCCCATGACGCAGGCGATCTGGGGGATGCCCAGGCCGGAGAGGGTGGCCTGGTTGTAGAAGATGCGGCCGAAGTGGTCCC
>JAUZEX010000660.1 GCA_030838815.1 Actinomycetota bacterium | reverse complement strand
CGCGGCGATGGCGAGGACGGCGACCGCGCCGAGCCCGGCGGCCCGGAGCGCCGGGGTGGCCGCCAGGAGCCGGGTGCATCCGCCACCGATCCCGAGCCGACCCAGCAGCCGTTCGAACACGGCGGGGCGGGGCCGGTCGATCCGGTCGGCGACGGCGGCCCAGCTGGTCTCCAGCAGCCCGGGATCACCGGCGCCGGTCAGGGCCCGTCGGCATCCGGCGCAGGCGACGAGGTGGGCCTCGATCGCCGAGGCCGACATGTCGTCAACGGCGCCGGGGTCGTCGGCGAACCGGGCGAGCAGCGCCGGGGGGACATGCCAGCCGATATCGGTCATGCGAGGGCTCCTCGGAGCTCGGTACGGGCCCGCATCATGCGGGTCTTGACGGTGCCGGACGGGATGCCGAGCAGGCAGGCGGCCTCACGGGTGGTCAGCCCGTCGAGCACGGTCGCCTGGACCACAGCCCGCAGTTCGGGGGACAGGGTGCGCAGCGCCCCGGCCAGGTCGCCGTGCTCCACCCCGATCAGGACCTGGTCCTCGGCGGCGATCACGACGTCGGGTTCGGTCCGGGCCACGGCGGCCCGGGACCGGCCCCAGCGGGCCCGAATGCGGAGCACGCCGATGAGACGCCGGATGGCGATCCCCCAGATCCACGCCGCCGGTTCGCCCCGCCCGTCCCAGCGACCGGCGCTCTTCCACACCGCCACGAAGGTGTCCTGCACGGCGTCGGCCACCGCGTCGCCGTCGGAACAGCGGCGGCGGAGGCGGGCGGTGACCCAGACGACGTGGCGGTCGTGCAACTCCCGGAGTGCGCCCCGGTCGCCGCCGGCCACCGCCACGAGCAAGTCCTGGTCGGTCCGCACGCTCACGGCCCCTACCTCCGCCCGCCAGTGTCCCGCGTTCCGGTCCGGTGGCGCGGCGGCGGCGCTGCGTTCAGCCGGGACGGTCGGGGTTCTGGCCACGACCCGCCTGTCGCGCCCGACCTTCGGAACGGTTCACGGACGCCGCGGGGGTCGCGGGAGGCCGCGACGGGTCTTAGCCCGCCAGGGCAGCGACCGACACGATGGGCCGGGCAGGGGGCTGCCCGCCGAGGGACCCGGAGAACGGCTGGTTCGAGAAGTTGAAGATCCCGCCGTCCTGGCCGACCATCAGGTAGCCGTCGCCGAAGCGGACCATGCCGGTGACGGGCTTATTGAGGTGGGTGCCTCCCATCGAGCCCCGGAAGGAGGCTTCGAAGGCGAAGATCCCGCCGTCGGAGGCGACGAGCCAGTAGCCCTGGCCGTCGCCGTCGGGAACGAGCGACTGCACCGGGGCATTGAGGTGCTTGCCGCCCATCGAGCCGTAGAAGCGGGCGTCCCCGAAGGCGAAGATGCCGCCGTCACTGGCGACCATGTAGTAGCCCTTGCCGGTCGGGGTGCTGACCGAATCGAGGACGGGCCCGTTGAGCTTCGTTGCCGACATGTCGCCGAAGAAGGCGGCATCTCCGAACGGGAACGATCGCCCCCGGTCGGTGAAGATCCAGTAGCCCCGGCCGCTGGGGGTCGGAGAGAGGCTGGTGGCGCTCTCACCTGACTGAAGCGCCCCGGCGGGCAGGCTCCCGAGCGGCGGCGCCGCACCCCGGGCGCTGACCACCCCCGCGGAGTCGACGACCCAGTAGCCGTCGCCGGCGGGAGTCGGACGCAACGAGGCGGTCGTGGCGCCGGGCGAGGGCGGCGCGTTGCCCTGGGCGGTGGCGGCGCCGAAGGGATACACCGTCCCGCCGGCGTCGACCATCCAGTACCCGGACGCGGACTTGGTGTGGCTGGGGGCCGTGGTTGTGGTCGTCGTGCCACTCGTCGACGGCGTCGTGCCCACCGTCGTGGTTGTCGTCGCCACCGCCGTCCCGTGGCAGGTGTCGGTACCAGAGTCGAGGGCCGTACCGCGCCCGCCGAGGAACTGCCAGTTGTAGGAACCGTTGTGCAGGGTCAGCCGCAGCACCCCGAACGTCTGCTGGATGTGGACTTCGCTGTTCGGTTCGTAGATCGTCTGGGTGGGGTCGATCCGCGGGTCGGGGTCGAAGTGGTGATGGGGGCCGCCGCCGGTGCCGACGACGAACTCCCGGATGCCGTTCACGGGGTCGGGGACCCCGGGCCCTACGTTGGACTGCGAGGGCAGTACCAGCTTGGGGAAGCGCTCATAGACGTGGCGGTGGCCGTTCAGGACGACGTCGGCCTTGTGGTTCTGGAGGATCTGCCACATGGCGTTCATGGCGGGATCGGAGTCGTAGTTGGTGTTGCCCGTCGGGGGGGTCGGGCCGGCGCTGGTGTAGGAGAAGAAGCGGGGCGTGTGCCAGTAGGCGAGGGTGCACGCCGACGGGTGGGACGCGAGGTCAGATGAGAGCCACTTCCCCATCGTGCTGTTGGCCCCGCACCCGTCCAGTGCAGTGTCACCCAGGGGGCCCGGCTGGGCCGGGTCGCACTGGGGGTTGAGGACCACGATGTGCCACGTCCCCAGGTCGTAGCTGTAGTAGCCGAGCCCGTTCGGGCCCGCCGGGCAGGCCGGAGGAGCCGACGAGGGCCCGGTGCACTGGCCGGCCCCGTTGAAGTAGGCGTAATAGTCCGCCGCCTGGGCGCTGCCCTGGTAGTCGTTGTCACCGGCCGCGGGGCGGGTGCGGGCCTTGATGCCGGCCTGCCCCCAGGTCGGGTCGTAGCAATTCTGATACGCCGTCGCGTCGGCCGAAGATCCCGCCCGGCTCAGGTCGTAGGCGCCGTCGCCGAGCATGGCCACGGTGGCGGTCGGGTCGGCGCTGAGCAGCTTGGCGGTGGACACGGCGCCGGCGGCCACGGCACCGGTGGCATCGCAGGTCGCCACGTCGCCGGCGGCCAGGAGGACCGGGTCTCCGGAGGCCCGGGCCGGACTCCCGGCCTGGGCGGCGACCAGCGTCACTGCGACGAGCACCAGCGCAAGGACGATGCGACCGGTGCGCCCGCTCCGGGGGGAGGCTGTGGGCAGCATGCTGGGCAAATTCCACGCCGGGACGGGCTAGGCCTGCCGGAACGGCCGTCGAACGGGTTGATTCCGCCCCCGTGGGGCCGGGGCGGCCTCCAAATTGTCCTCAAGCCCGCCCCCGGCCGGGAGGGGGGCTCCATCGGGCGGAGAATTGCGAATGGTGGACCGTGGCAACCCCTCGCCACGATCACCTCCCCCCGTCCCCCTCGGCCAGGAGCGTGCCGATGCGCCGCCGTGTGACCGGCCTCGCGGCCACGATCGCCTTCGTTGCCTCCCTCCTCGCCGTGGCCGGTGTCGACGCTGCCCCGTCGGCGCAGGCCGGGACCGCGCCCGACCAGGTCGTGTTCGTCGCCGGGGACATCGCCCGGGCGGCACCGAACGACGCCGGGACGCAGGCCACCGGCGCGCTCCTCCGCCAGCAGATGGCGCAGAATCCCGGGGCCAGGGTCCTCATGCTCGGCGATGGTGCCTACGCGTCGGGCACGCTGAGCCAGTACCAGACCGAGTACCAGACGACGGGCTGGGGAGACCCCGCCACACTGGCCGCCACCTTCCCCGTTCCCGGCAACCACGACTACGGCCAGAACGAGGCCAAGGGGCCGTGCACGCCGGGGACGGCCGGATGCGACACCAGCGGCTTCCGGACGTTCTTCGGCTCCTCGCTCGACCCGCTGGTCACCGCCAGCAGCCCCGACGGCAACACCGAAGCCACCGGTTGGTGGAGCACGACCCTGGGGGCCTGGCACCTCGTCGGGCTGAACTGGAGCTGCGAGAAGGACTCGACCGGCTGCGGCGCCAACGGACGCCAGGGGACGTGGCTGGCCAACGACCTGGCCAAGAACCCTGCGCCGTGCACCCTCGCCCTATGGCACGGCGCTCCGTTCTTCTCCGCCAACGGCTCGGACGCCGAAGCGGCGCGGGGCCCGTCGGTGGACCCGAAGACCGACGCCTACTGGAAGCAGCTCCAGGGCGTGGGCGCCGACGTTGTCCTGGCCGGCCACCAGCACCAGTACGAGCGCTTCGACCACATGAGCGCCGTCGACCCGTCCGGCGCGGCCAAGGGCACGGGCCAGGTGGACGCCGCCGGCATGCGGGAGTTCGTCGTCGGCACCGGGGGCGGCGACCCGGGCGTCTTCGAGCCGTCCGGCACGGCTGCCGGCACGTCCCCGCCGGCGGGGGGCTGGCCGCTGGCCGGCGTCCAGGCGGTCGGCAGCCAGTTCGCCCTCGCCGGGAACTTCGGCGTCCTCAAGATGGTCCTCCACGACGGCTCCTACGACTGGCAGTTCATCTCCGCCGGCGCCGGCAACAGCAACCCCGACACGGTCGGGGAGATCACCACCGCCCGGGAGACCTCGAGCGTCCCCGCCGGCTCGGTCACGCCGACGACGGTGGCCGCGACCGGGACCGTGCTCGACAGCGGCAGCGACACCTGCCACCACGCCGGCTCGTCCACGACCGGCCCCACCACGTCGGCGACGTCCGCCACGCCCACCACCGCCCCGGCGACCACGCCGCCCACATCCTCGACCGGCGACGGCTCCGGGCCCGGGTACTGGATGGCCGGCTCCGACGGCAACGTCTACTCCTTCGGCGCCGCCCGGAACTTCGGCAACGCTGCGGCGACGGCCGGCGCCCAGACCGTGAACCTGGCCGCCACCCCGTCCGGGGACGGCTACTGGGTGCTGGACTCCGGCGGCAACGTGTCGGCCTTCGGCGACGCCACCCTCCACGGCCAGCCCCGCCCGGCTGTTCTGAGCCCCGGCGAGACCGTGACCAGCCTCTCACCGACCCCCACCGGGGCCGGCTACTGGATCTTCACCAGCCGGGGCCGGGCCATGCCCTTCGGGGACGCCGCCTTCTACGGGGACATGTCGGGGACCCATCTGAACGGAGCGGTGCTCGGGTCGATCCCGACACCGGCGGGGCACGGCTATTACATGGTCGCCTCCGACGGCGGGATCTTCGCCTTCGGGGACGCCCAGTTCAAGGGCTCCATGGGGGGCCAGCGGCTCAACGCCCCTGTGCAGTCGCTGGTGCCCACTCGGGACGGCCGCGGCTACTGGCTCGTCGCCTCCGACGGCGGCATCTTCGCCTTCGGCGCTGCTCCGTTCCAGGGCTCGATGGGCGGTCACCACCTCAACCGGCCCGTCGTCGGAATGGTGCCCTTCGCCGACGGCTACCTCATGGTGGGAGCCGACGGAGGGATCTTCGACTTCTCCGCCGCCAACTTCCTCGGCTCCCTCGGGGCCTCGCCCCCCGCCCACCCCGTCGTCTCGGTGGCCGCCCGCGGCTGAGCTGGGGTCAGCCGAAGAACTTGAGCAGGAGCGAGACCGACGCCGCGATCCCGATGGCGATCACCGCCTGCCGGACAAGGCGCCGGCCGAGGCGGTGGGCCAGCGAGGCCGCCGCCAGACCGCCGGCGATCGAGCCCGCGGCCATCAACGCCGCGTCGGTCCACAGGACCGCACCCCGGGTCACGAAGTAGACCGCGGCAACGCCGTTGATGGCGATCGCCAGCAGGTTCTTCAGCGCGTTCATCTCGTGGATGTCGGTGAGGCCGAGGATGGCCAGGGCGGCCAGCATCATGATCCCGATCCCGGCGCCGAAGAACCCGCCGTAGACACCGACGAGGAACTGGAAGACGACCGCGGCGGTGGCGAACCCCGGGCTCCCGTCCCCCACCACCCCGCCCCGCGAGATCCGCTTCGACAGCGGATCCTGGACGGCCAGCAGCACCGTGGCCAGGAACACCAGCACCGGCGCCAGACCTTCGAACACCTGCTGCGGGGTGCGCAGGAGCAGGACGGCCCCGACGATCCCACCGACCAGGGAAGGCACGCCGAGCAGGACGATGACCCGCCGCTCAGGCAGGTGGCGGCGGAAGCCCACAACTCCGCCGACGCTGCCCGGCCACAGGCCGACGGTGTTGGTGGCGCTGGCCGCCACCGGAGGGATCCCCACCCACACCAGCGCCGGGAAGGTGAGCAGACTCCCGCCGCCGGCGATGGAGTTCACGAACCCGCCGGCCACCGCCGCCACCAGCACCACGGCGTGCTTCCACGGCGCGACGGCGGACAGGACGGCGGGGACCATCACCAGACGCTAAGGGAGGGTCACCGTCTTTACCGAACCTTTGCCTCCACTGCCTCGATGCTTGAGGCGCCAATCCCGAAACTGGGGATGCAGGCGGGGACTCGGGGGCTTCACCTGCCGCCCCGACGGAGCACAGGAGGAACACACCGATGGCCGAGATGCCCCCCACGATGTGGGCCGACCGGACCCCCACCGCGCCGCCCGCCGGGCCTCCCAGCTCCGGCCACGACGGGCCGGCCTTCGGCTGGGGGCCGCCGGCCACTCCCCCGGCCCCGCCTGCCGACCAACCACCGTCCCCGCCCGCTCCCCAGCAGCCGGTCCCGCCGGCCGGCCGGCCTTCCCTCCCCTGGGCCGGCCCGGCCGGACCGGGCCGGCGATTCCTGGCCGGCGTGGTGATCGGAGCGGTGACCGGGGCGCTGGTGGCCGGCGGCATCGTGGCCCGCATCCACGATCACCCCGCCGCCGGCGCCGCCCCCGCTCTCAACTCGAAAGCCGTGGCCTCCGCCCGGGCATCGCTGCTCGAACACAAGGGCGACGTCCACCAGATCGTTCAGGCGGTCGGACCGTCGGTGGTGTCGGTGCAGACGCGCTCGCTCGGCGTCGGCGCCTTCCTCCAGGCCGTGCCGCAGGAGGGCGCCGGAAGCGGCTTCGTGCTCAGCTCCGACGGCGTCATCGTGACCAACAACCACGTCGTCGAAGGCGCGAGCGCGATCACCGTCACCCTGGCCGACGGCCGCAAGCTCGACGCCCGGGTCCTCGGCCGCGACTCCAACGCCGACCTGGCCGTCCTCAAGGTCGACGCCGGTGGCCTCCCGGCGGTGAAGATCGGCCGCTCCGACGCCCTGGTCGTCGGCGACTCCGTCGTGGCCATCGGCAACGCCCTGGCCCTCGACGGCGGCCCGACCGTGACCCAGGGCATCGTCTCCGCCCTCGACCGCACGATCTCGGCCGGTAGCCAGGGCAGCGGCCAGGGCAGCGAGACGCTCCGCCATGTCCTCCAGACGGACGCCGCCATCAACCCCGGCAACTCCGGCGGGCCGCTGCTCAACGCCGCGGGCGAGGTCGTCGGCATCAACACGGCCGTCGCCGGCGACGCCCAGAACATCGGCTTCGCCCTGGCCATCGACAAGGCCCTGCCGATCATCAACACCTTGAAGTCGGGCCAGACGCCCGAGCAGCCCTTCCTGGGCCTGTCGACGGTGACGCTCACCCCGGGCATCCAGCGCCAGCTGGGTCTCGACGTGAGCAAGGGGGCCGTGGTGGCCGAAGTCACCCCCGGCTCCGGCGCCGAGCTGGCCGGCCTCGCCCAGGGCGACGTGATCACGAAGGTCGCGGGCAAGGACGTCGCCAGCGCCGACGACGTGACCGCCGCCGTCGCCGACCGCAAGCCCGGCGACCAGCTCGATATCACGGTCGCCCGGGGCGGCCAGACCCGCACCGTCACGGCCCGCATCGGCAGCCGCGCCGGCAGCGGCGGCGGGTGAGATTGAAACCGGCCCGGAAGGGTACGTGAGCCGACGGAAGGTTCTGTCAGGGTCGGCTTACGGGGAGGGCACTGGTGGACGGCGTCAGCATCGATCTGGGCACGGCCAACACGGTCGTCTGGGACAACGAGAACGGCCAGCTCTACAACGAGCCGACGATGATGGCCCTCAGCTTCGACGGCGGACGTCACTCCGACGTCATCGGGATCGGCCACGCCGCCGAGGAGCTCCTCGGACGGGCGCCGGACGGCGTCGAGGTCGTCCGTCCGCTGCGGGACGGGGTCATCACCGACCTCGAGACCACCCGCCGCTTCCTGCGCGAAGTGCTCCAGGACGTCGCCCCCACCTGGTGGCAGCGGCGCCGGTTGTCGGTCGTCATCGGCATCCCCGCCGGCGCCACGGCGCTGGAACGGCGGGCGCTGCTCGAGGCCGCGGAGGAGGCCGGCATCGGGAAGGCCCAGCTCCTCCCCGAGCCCGTGTGCGGCGCGATCGGCTGCGGCATCGACCCGCTCCAGTCGCGCACCCATCTGGTGGTCGACATCGGCGGCGGGACGTCGGAGGTGGCCGCTTTCGGTTCGGGTGGCATGCTCACCTACCGGTCGTCGCCCCTGGCCGGCGACGAGATGACGCTGGCCCTCTACCAGTACATCCGGAGCGAGCACCAGCTCGTCGTCGGCGAGCGGATGGCCGAGGAGGTCAAGATCCGGGCCAGCGCCGACCCGAACCCGACGATGGTCATCGAGGGGCGCGACGCCGCCACCGCCCGGCCCCGGGTCGTGAACCTGTCGCCGGAGGAGGTGACCGAGGCCGTCGCCCCCGTCACCAAGGAGATCTTCTCGGCGCTGGCCGGCTGCCTGGAGGACCTGCCCCCGCAGAGCGTCAGCGACGTGATGGCCGAGGGCGTCGTCGTCGTCGGCGGCGGGTCCCTCGTTCCGGGATTCGGCAAGAGCCTGGAGGACGCCTTCGGCTTCTCGGTGCTCATGGCCGAGGACCCGCTGACCCGGGTGGCCGTGGGTGGGGCCCGCTGCCTGGCCAACCCGGAGGCACTGGCCGCCTACGCCGTCAGCTAGGAGGCCAGCAGCCTCCTGAAAGCGGACCTGTCGGGCCCGGCCCCTAGCCCTGGCTAGGGGCCGGGCTTTTCTTTTTCTCTACTGCCCGGGCTCGGCGGCGCCGGTCGTCAGGATCTCGGCCCGGTGGTCGGCGAAATACTGCAGGGCCCCCTTCACGACGGGGCCCGACGTCGTCCCGCCATGGCCGCCGCCCCGCACGAACGAGGCGAACACGATGCCGGGGTCTTCGGCGGGGGCGGCGGCGATCATCCAGGAGTCGGTGTCGCCGTTGGGGCTGGCGGGATCCTCGGCTGTTCCCGTCTTGGCCATGACCGAGATGGGCAGGCCGCCGAGGAGCCCGGCGGTGCCGCTCACGACAGCCTGGCGCAGGCCTTCGCGCAGCGGTCCGAGCGCGCCGGCGAACGGCAGCGGCACCGGACCCGGCCCCGGCACCACGGTCGCCTTGTGGTCGGCACCGGCGAAGTCGAGCCCGAGGCGGGGGGTGAC
>JAUZEX010000603.1 GCA_030838815.1 Actinomycetota bacterium | reverse complement strand
ATCGGGGCCGTGAGGGTCCCGGTGAGGCCACCGCCGAGGCCGGCGCTGCCGAAGGCCAGGACCGACCCGTCGGCCCGGACGACCCGGTAGCCCATCCCCGACTTCGTGGCCGCCATGCCGACCACCGAAACGGGGTTGCCGTTGGCGGCCGAGCCGAAGAACCCGGCGTCGCCGAAGGCGAAGATCCCGCCGTCGTTGGCCACGAACCAGTAGCCCTTGCCGGTGGGCGAGGACGCCATGCCGGCGATCGGCTGGTTGAGGGCGATGGAGCCGGTCGAGCCGTAGAACGGGGCGTCGCCGAAGGCGAAGATCCCGCCGTCCGACGCCACCAGCCAGTAGCCCCGGCCCGTCGGCGTCGTCGCCATCCCGACGATCGGCTTGTTCAGGTTGATGGCGCCGGTGGAGCCGTAGAATTTGGCGTCGCCGAAGGCGAAGATCCCGCCGTCGGAAGCCACCATCCAGTAGCCCTGACCGGTCGGCGTGGCCGCCATACCGACGATCGGCTTGTTGAGCCGGACGTTGCTGGTCGACCCCCAGAACGGGGCCTTGTAGGCGTAGATGCTGCCGTCGGACCCCACGAACCAGTAGCCCGTGCTGTCGGGCTTGGCCGCCATGGACACGATCTGCTTCTGGAGCGGGATGTTCCCGATCGAGCCGTAGAACCCCGCCGTCCCGAAGCTGAAGATGCCGCCGTCACGGCCGAGGAGCCAGAAGCCCTGGTTCGACTCGACCGGCGTCGTCACGATCGGCCGGAAGGGAATGGTGGTCGTGGTGGTGGGGATGGGGGTCCCGCCCGGGTTCGGGGGCGGTGTCGTCGAGCCACCGGGGGCGCTGACTGGGCCCAAGTAGTTCCCCTCGCCGTCAGGGAACCGGTCGTAGATGAGGTCGGACGCACCGGCTTGGACGAACTCCACGCGGCCAGCCCAGTTCACAGCAGCCGGGTTTCCGAAACAGGTGGGATTGATCGTCACGACGTAGCTGCCGTCCTGAGCGAGCGACGGGGTGCCGCCCTTGCCCTGGCCGGTGCAGATCGGCTTGGAGTTGGGATCGTCGCCGTTGCTGCCGAAGACATCGGCGTAGAGCTTTCCGGCGTCGACCCCCCAGTCGACCTTGTAGTCGAACTTCTTGTCGCCCGAAGTGTCGAGGTACCAGGACACGCCGCTGTCACCCCACTGCGGGTCACTGGCGGGGTTCAGAGGCTGGGCCGTCAGAACGGTGAGGACGATCGCCCCTGCCTGATACGTGGCGCTGGCCGAGACGATGTCGGCCCGGGGCTCATTGGCGACGGTGCTCTGGTTGCGGTTCGCATCGATTCGGGTGGTGGCGTCGCCAGACGGGTCCGTCACCGACTGGCTGCTGGCCGCCTGCGCGTGTGTGAAACTCGTCGCGCCGTAGGCGGCGAGGACGGCGAGGGCGGAGGCCACCGCGGCCCAACGGGGTCGCCTGCTCACGTCGAAACCTCCAGGGAGAATGGAACGGGCAGCTATAGCCCTCCTTGCTTCGACGCCAGCCGCCCGTTCCCCCTCTCTGAGCAGGGCCGATGTGCGATTCGAGACCGGACGAACCGCCCCAAATCGGCGCGAACGTTCGGGAGTCTCAGGTGCTGCGGTGGATCGTCACGAGCCGGCGGACGGAGTCGCGCACGGCCCGGTCGGCCAGCGACAGGTAGGCGTGGCGGGCCGTCACCAGGGCCAGGCGGCGGGGCGGCATCCCGGCGATCGTGACCGTCCGCAGCCCGGGCAGCCCGGGGGGCACGGCCGTCTGGGGGAGGATCGACGCCCCCCGTCCGGCGGCCACGAGGTCGGCGATGAGCCGCACGCCCTCCACCTCCACCGGGACGGTGAGCCCCAGGCCGTGGGCCGCCGCCACCTCGTCGATCTCCAGCCGGAAGGGGTTCCCCGACGGCGGCAGGATCAGTGACAGGGCGGCCATGGCCGCGAACGGGACCGGTTCCGGGGGCATGTCGTAGCCCTCGGGCACGAGGCCGACGAGGTCCTCCTCGAGGAGGTGCTCGACCGTCAGTCGGGGGTCGACGATCGGTTCGGTGACGACCGCCATCGTCACCTCGTGGTTCACCACCTCGGCCGCCAGGCGCTCCGACGCCCCCTCGTTGATGCGGAGCATGACGCCGGGCGCCCGCTGGCGAAGGTCGCCCACGAGGGCCGGGACGAGCCAGCGGCTGGCCGTTCCGACGACCCCGAGGCTGGCATGACCGGCTTCCAGGCCCTGGAGGAGCGACAGGTCGACCCGCATGGCCTCGAGCTCGCCCCGGATGCGCCGGGCCCGCTCCAGCACCACCCGTCCGAACTCGGTCGGGGTGGCGCCCCGCCGGCCCCGGACGAGGACCGGGACCCCCAGCTCGCGCTCCAGCTGGCGGATCTGCTCCGATACGTTGGACTGGACGGTGTGGAGCACCTCGGCGGCGGCGGAGAACGAACCGGCCTCGGTAATGGCCAGCAACGCGTCAAGGTGACGAATCTCCATGAGATGCCCACGCTCCCTGGTGGTGACGTCTGTCCCGGTATCGCCCGAGATGGCGGGCCTGTTTCGGCCCGGTTGCTCAGCTATCGGAAGAGCAGATTACACACATCCAGGATAAGCTCTTTTTTCGATTGCTTAAGCGTGATTGGATTCGGGCAGAGAAGGACGGGTCGGGGGGCCGGACCCCCCACCTATCCCCCGACCTGCCCTTCCCTCTAGAAATCCGGGACGACACTGCAGGAGAGATGATGACCATGTTGGCGACCGCACCGGTGTCGGGCGGTACGGCCTGGATGGCGGACGCGGTCTGCTACGGGCACACAGCCGTTTTCTTCGCGCCGCCAGGGGAACGCCCCGAGGCGCGCGAAGTCCGCGAGGCGAAGGCACGCTCGATCTGCCACACCTGCCCCGTCATGCGGGACTGCCGGGGCTGGGCCCGGGAGAACCGGGAGTACGGGTTCTGGGGCGGCGAGTCCGAAGAGGAGCGCGCTGCGGCCGGGTTCCGGGTCGAGATGCCCGTGGGCCGCATCGCCCGTTACCCCCGGGGCGAGGGCAAGCCCGTCAGTGCCCGCCCGGACCGTTCGACTCGCCAGCGCCTGGTTGCTGCGGGCTAGGATCGCTCGCTACATATCTCCATAACTGATCGCTCTGATCGGGCTGGCGCATTGCGTCGATTTCTGACGTCGTGAGAAAATTGTCGACGTCTGGGATCCGCTTTCTCTCGGAAAGGTTCTCCGTGTCTGCGTCGCTCGCTTCGGAAGTCGTCATCGATGTTCGGGACCACCACGCCTCTGGCGCGTCCTGGCAGTCGATCGCATCCTGCAACGGGCAGACCGATCTGTTCTTTGCCGCCCCCGGTGAGCGCCCCGAGGCCCGGGCCCGGCGGGAGGCCAAAGCCCGCCAGATCTGCCTGAACTGCCCGGTCCTGGCGCCCTGCCAGGCGTGGGCCCGGGAGAACCGGGAGTACGGGTTCTGGGGCGGCGAGTCCGAGGAGGACCGGGCCCTGGCCGGGTACCGCGTCGACATGCCGGTCGGCCGCGTCGCCCGCTACCCCCGCGGCAAGTCCCGGCCTCTCGCCCTGTCGCGCTGATTGACGTCGCGCCGGGCAAGACGTCAGGGATAATTCGGCGCGCATGCACGGACACCGCCGCTGGGCCCGGGCTCTGACCATCCTCGTGATGGCGGTCGTCTTCGTGCCGTCGTCCCGAGCGCGGGCGGCTACCACGGCTGTGATCGAACGGGGTTCGCAGTACGTGCCGGCCCAGGTCGACGTGGCCGTGGGCGACAGCGTGACCTGGATCTACGAGAGCAGCTCTGATCCGAGGGGCCACACCGTCACGTTCAACGACAAGGATCTCAACCCGAACTGCCCCGGCTTCCTCGGCCTGAACAACGACTGTCAGAACAGCTCGTCGCAGAGGGTGTCACGCACCTTCACCTCGGCCGGGACGTACGCCTACCGGTGCAGGATCGTGTCCGGGATGACCGGCGTCGTCGTCGTCACCGGGGCCGGGGGTTCGACCAGCAGCACGGCCGGCCCGGGTTCGTCGACCACCGCCACGGGCAAGTCGTCGACCACGACCACGAGGGCGGCGACCAGCAGCACGACGGCCACGACCCGGGCACTGGCCACCAGCTCCACGGTCATCAAGTCCACCACCACCACGTCGGACCCGTCGAGCGCCCTGCAGCCCGGCGAGGCTCCGCCCCTCTCGGGCGACAACTCGAACTCCAACGCCGCCGGTAAGTCGGGGTCCTCGACAGGCGGCAACGACACCAGCACCGTGGCGCTGATCGTGGGCGCCCTGCTGGCCGCGTCGGCCGGTGGCGGCTACCTCCTCTGGCGCCTCCGTCCCGGGCGGGTCTGACTCCAGCAGGAAACGCGCCGGCGCATCTCGAATACCCGGCCACTACGGCGAGGGGTCGAGCAAGCGCCTCTCTCGGGAGCGGTGCTCCCCCTCGCCCTGATCTACACCTTCCGGCGGGAGCCGGTGAGTGCGGCGTCCTTCTGGTAGAGGACGCAGGCGACCTCCCGGTCGTCCTTGTCGGCCCACGATTGGCGGTCGGGCCGGACGCTCGCCACCTGCAGGTCGGAGTCGTCGTAGCTCGCGCCGGTGTAAACCGGGAATCGCTGGAGGCACTCGGCGGCGGCGAAGTCGGCGACGGCCTCGTCGCCGGGGTAGGCCACGCCCCGGGCGGCGGGGTGGGCCACCACGGCGAACACCTCGCCGTCGTGGGCGTCGGCGCACGGCAGCGACGAGACGTCGTCCACCTTGACCGTCCGCCCGGCGGTGCCGGCTGAGCTGTGGAAGCATTGGCCCGGTTGCAGGTGGAACAGCGCCGAGGCGCCGGCCTTCTCGGTGCTTCCGCTGCAGCCGGCCGCCATCAGCCCGACCACGGCAATTCCTGCCATCAGGATGCCTCGCCGCCCCATGACAGCCTCCCCTGGCTCGCCCCGACGGCGCAGCGTACCTTTTCCGGGGGGGAACGCCCCCCGAGCGACCCCCCGGGGCCCGCGCCGGCGGGCCGATCCCGTCTGGCTAGCCTGGGTTCAGGCAGGACCCGGTGCGGTTCGCGTCGAACGCGCACCTACGGCGGTTTTCCGCGCCTTTCGGACATATGAGGAGAGTCCCCTTGGCCACGGTGCTCGGCACCATCGAGGAACGGCGGAAGGGCTCGTCCTGGGCCCGGAAGTACCCGCCTCTCCTGGCCATGGCGCTGGCCGTCCTCATCGCCGTGGCGGTGCTGCCCTCGGCGCTGAACCTGCCCCAGGCCAATCCGACGGAGGTGGCGGAGTACGCCCCCGTCCCGCCGTCGGACAACGATCCGCCGCCCCCGCCGGCGGCCGGCAACCTGTCGTCACTCGGGATGGCCTCGAGCCCCGGGCTGGTCTCCGGGCCGAGCGACAAGGGAGTGGGCACCGGCGGTACCGGCAAGGGTCCCGGGCCCGCCCCGGCGGCCGAGGAGGCGCCGCCCCCGGCCGCCATCCTGCCGCCGGCGATCAAGACGCCGTCGACGAAGCGCTGCGTCGGCAAGCCGCCCCGCCAGACGGAGGACCCGCTGGCGCCGCCCTGCGTGGCCAGCTTCGCCGGCGACAACTTCGGGGTCACCTACCAGGGTGTGACCAAGGACGAGATCTCCGTCCTCTTCTACTTCGACGGATTCATCAACGACATCGGCACCTCGCAGGGCACGGAGCGCCGGCCGCAGGGGCAGTACTTCGACCTGCTGAACCCGCCGGCGGAAGACGAGCACGTCTTCATCCGGGTGCTGCGGGGCTGGCAGCGGTACTTCAACGACCGGTTCCAGACCTACGACCGGTTCGTGCACTTCTACGCCTACTACGCCGCCTCCCCGGCGCCGGAGTCCCGCCGGGCCGACGCCGCCGACAACTACGCCAAGCTGAAGCCCTTCGCCACGATCAGCTACGCCCGGGAGAACGCCGACGACTACCTCGACAGCATGGCCAAACGGGGCGTGCTCAACTTCGCCTCTTTCGTCGGCCGTTCGTCGTCGTTCTTCGCCACCTATCCGAAGCTCATCTGGGGCTACCTGCCGTCGATCGAGGTCCAGGCCCGGCAGTACTCGAGCTACGTCTGCTCGAAGGTGATCCCCAACCCGGTGAGCTTCTCCGGCAACCCGGGTGAGAACGGCAAACCCCGGGTGCTGGGATTGCTGTCGAGCGCCGACGAGGACCATCCCGAGCTCAAGCTGTTGACCGGCCTGGTCAAGAGCCAGATCGAGGCCTGCGGCGGGAAGTTCG
Source organism: Actinomycetota bacterium (assembly GCA_030838815.1). Lineage (GTDB taxonomy): Bacteria > Actinomycetota > Acidimicrobiia > IMCC26256 > BP-133 > BP-133. The sequence continues at coordinate 1,792 of JAUZEX010000603.1, read as the reverse complement.
CCCTGGAGAAGACCTTTCCCCGGGCCGGCTACGCCCAGGACGCCTCGACGACCGGGCAGTACGCCACCGACAACATGGTCCAGTTCAAACAGAAGGGCATCACCACGATCATCTGGCCCGGCGGGCTGGAGACGAAGCAGTCGCAGGCGGCGGCGCTGACGGGCTACCAGCCGGAGATCGTCCTGGCCGGTGACCGGCTCATCGAGAGCCGGGACAACTCCACGTTCCAGGACAAGAGCGTGTGGGACCACGCCGTCGTCGTCTCCAACGTGACGAAGAGGGGCCTCGACGACCAGGAGCTGTGCTTCCTGGCCCATCGCGACGCCGACACCGACACGCCCAAGAACGACGTCATCAACTACGCCTGCGAGTTCTACAACGACATCTTCCAGCTCTTCACCGGGATCCAGGTGGCCGGGCCCCGGCTCGGGCCCACGTCGGTCGACAAGGGGTACCACGCCATCCCCCACATCGGCTCGTCCAACCCCGCGGTCCCCGCCTGCTTCTACGATCCGGGTGACTACACGTGCGTGAAGGACGCGGTCGTGATGTGGTGGGATTCGAACGGGCGGGCGCCAGGGAGCCAGCAGGCGGGCTGCTGGCGGATGGTCGAGGGCGGGAAGCGCTACCTGACCGGCACGTGGCCGACGGGCGACGTCCTCAGCCAGCGGACGCCCAACGATCCCTGCAACAACTACGGCGCCGGTTTCCTCATCGACCCCAACCCACCAAAACTCGGATGAGCGCGCCCTACTCCTTCCGCCGCGGGGCCGGCCTCGCCACCACCGCTGTCCTGCTGGCGCTCCTGTCGCTGACCCCGGCCCTGCCGGTTTCGGCCCTCGACCAGGCGGCCAACACGATCCGGGTGACGGAGAACCAGACGGTCGAGAAGGACTTCCCGCCGCTGGCCAGCGCCGAGCCGCTGCCCGGCCTGCCGAGCCCGGCGCCCCGGCTCAACACGCCCGACCGCTGCCGGCAGGCGACGTACTGCGACACCATCCCGCTCGAGGTCGTGCTCCCGCCGACGCTCAAGCCGTCGGACGAGTTCTTCGTGTCGGTGGCCCTGGAGTGGAAGACGCAGTCGCTGCCGGCCACGGCCTACACGAAGCCGCAGCAGCTCAACGACCTCGACCTCTATGTCTGGGAGGACCCCCAGACCGACATGCCGATCCAGCAGTCGTCCACCGACGCCCAGCCCGAGCAACTGCGGCTGTTCCGCCCGGGCAAGAGCAAGTACTCGATCGTCGTGTTCAACTACCTGGGCGCCAACACCGGCTACAAGCTGCGGGTGACGTACAAGCCGGAGAAGATCGTGCCGCCGTTCGAGTCGCTGGCGCCCGACTTCAACCCGGTGGCGACGCCCCCGGTCCCCTTCGTGGCGCCGGTCGAGGGCTCGCAGCCGCCGGCGGTGCTGCCCATCGACACCTCCGGTCAGGCGGAGACGCCGACCACGGCGCCCGCACCGCCGCCCGAGGCGAAGCCCGCACCACTCACCCCGGTGGTCGTCAACCCCGACCCCGATTTCACCAACTTCGCCGACGACGCCTTCGACCAGCAGCTGGCCGCCCCGACCAGCGACGTGCTGACCGAGAAGCAGGTCAAGGCCGTCGGCCCCCCGAAGCCCGCCTCGACCAGCAGCCTGATCTTCTGGCTGGCCATCGTCCCGCTCCTCTTGGCGGCGGCCGGCGGCTTCTGGCTGTCGAGAAAGGGCTCCGCCGTCCTCAGGATGCGCTGAGCCCGCGCTGACGGACGAATGCGCACCCGGCGTTCCTCACCGCGCTTTGCCCGCGGT
>JAUZEX010000597.1 GCA_030838815.1 Actinomycetota bacterium | reverse complement strand
TTCGGGGCGACGTGGACGTCCTCCACGGGGCGTACTTCGGGACCGAAGCGACGGAATTGACTCGGAGGTGAAGGGAATGCCTTGGATGCTGCGCCTGGGACTGTCGCTGACCGCCGGGCTCCTGCTCTGGACCCCGGCCGTGGCGGCTGAGGACTCCGCCGGCCCACCGTCGGACGTTGGCGCCGATACCGGGGTTGCACCGGCCGGGTTCTACGGGTTCTCGACCCTCGAGACCATGGCCCAAAGCCAGCTCGCCACCGGCTATTTCTTCGCCATCGGCGACGAAGTCAACCGGCTGGTAGGGGCCCGCAGCGAGATCGTGGGCCCGCCGGTGAGCTCCCGGGTGGTCGCCGCTTTCGTCCAGCGGGGGACTGGCGCCGTCTACGTATACGGGGTGGCCGGCGGACCGGGTGGCACCAGCGGTGCGCTCCCCGATCCGCCACCCGGGGAGGCGCCGGCCTACTACCCGCCTGAACCCCATGAATCCACCTTCGCGGGCCCGGTGACCACCGCCCTCCAGGGGCCTCAGGCCCGAACCGTCGACGGGCGCTTCCATGCCCGTGCGGATGAGAAGGCCCCGACCGGCCTGGCCGACGCCGCCGTGACGCGGGTCGAGCTGCCGGGCTACCTGGCGGTCGAGCAGGGCACGGCCATCTCCCGCAGCGAGCCGGTGGCCGGCGGTATGGAAGCGGAGTCGGTCTCGGTGCTCCACGGTGTGACCGTTGGCCCGCTGCAGATCGAGACCATGGTGTCCCGCGCCTACGGGTTCGTCCCCTCCGTCGAGGGTGAGCCGAAAGCCGTGGCCACGACCGTCGTGGACGGCGCCACCGTGGGCAAGATCCCGGTCAAGATCACCGACGCTGGGATCGTGGTGGCCGACCAGAAGAACCCGGGGCTCCAGGCCCAGGTGCAGGCGGCGCTGACCCAGGCGGGTCTCTCCGACATCCGTCTCCTCGGCTCCCTGGCGGCGCCGGGTGGCGACCACCAGCGGGTGACGGCGCAGGCGGGGACACTCCAGGTGATCCACCGCGATCCCAAGATGGGGGCCTCCAATCCCCAGGGCTTCCAGGGTGGGGGATTCTCCGTGGGGGGCGCCGAAGTGTCGGTGGTCGGACGGCGTTGCCAGCCGGCCTGCGCGTCGGCCCCCGGGGATAGCTCCAGCCCGGGACTTGGGCTCGACCCGTCACCGACCGACCCGACATCGACCGCGACCGAGAGCCCGTCGCCCGGGGCCTCGCCCGTCGGCGATCAGGTGACGGCCCCGCCATCCCAGTCCAGAGCGGAGGGCGGCGAGGAGCGGGAGTCCCTCGCCGCGGCTCTCGACCCCGCGCTGGCCTCTGCGGCGACGAACAGTGAGGCGGCGACAGTCACGACCGACGTGACACCCAAGGCAACGACGTCGAGGCACGGCCGAGCCGGTGTGGCCAGTCGGCGTGTCCCGGCCGGCGCGACGCTGGCCGCCAATGCCCTCAACGCCGGCGAGGCGAACGACGTGCGCCGTCTGTTTCTGGCCTTGACCGGTGCGGTCGGGGTCGTCGTGATCCTGCGCACCGTGCTCTGGGGCGCCCGGAGGAAAGAGGGACAACGATGAGGCTTCTCGTGCGCGAACGGGGCCGCGTGGTGGCCGGAGTCATCTTGTTGGTGGCAGCCGTGGTGATCCTGGCCGTCGGCTATGCCAGTGTCGCCGACGAGGTCTTCGTCGCCATCCAGCTTCCCTATATCCTCGCCGGTGGCGTCGGCGCCCTGCTGTGCGCCGGCGTCGGCCTGACCCTCTTGCGCTCGCAGGAGGAGATCGAGACTCAGAGCCGTCTCAGGGACCTCGAAACAGTGCAGGAGGAGATGTCCGAGCGGTTCGACGCACTCGGCGAACGCGTCGAGTACGTCACCCAGCTCCTCGAGGCCGCGCTGCTTGACGAGAGCGCCGGGGACGCGCGCCGCGAAGTGCGTCTCTGACGGCCGACCCAGTCCACGCGCACGACCTTCGGGAGGTTCGATTGTCGCTCACCGGCAAGGTTGCCGTCGTGACCGGCGCGGCCAGCGACATCGGCGGAGCCGTCGTGGGCGTGCTGGCATCGCGGGGTGCCAAACTGCTGGCTGTGGACCGAGAGAGCGCCGCGCTGGCCGTCCTGGCCGCCGACAACGTCGAGATCTGGGTGGCCGATGTGTCGCGCCCAGAGGACGTGGTCAGCTATGTGACCCGGGCGGTGGAGCTCTGGGGTGGGATCGACTTGTTCTTCAACAACATCGACGTCGAGGGACCGGTCCGAGCACTGCCGGACTATCCGGACGCGGCCTTCGACGAGGTGGTCGGCGCCAACCTCCGGAGCGCATTCCTGGGGCTGAAGCACGTGCTCCCGCATGTCCGTGACGGGGGTGCGGTGGTGAACCTGGCCAGCGCGCTCGGAGTGGTCGGGGCGGCCGGGTTGGCGGGCTACGTGGCCGCCAAGCATGGGGTCCTTGGCCTCACGAAGGTGGCCGCCCTGGAGTGTCAGGCCCGAGGGATCCGCGTCAACGCGGTGTGTCCTGACCCGGTCGCACGGCGGAGCCGGCGGGGGAGCGGCTCGGCCGGCGAGAACAACTCCGGGCCGCGGGAGGAGGAGGTGGGCACCCTGAACGAATACGAGACTCCCGAGGACGTCGCTCACCTCGTCGCCTTCCTGCTCTCCGACGAGGGGCCGGTTCACCACCGGGCAGATGCCTTCGCCGAGGTCCGCCTTCCGGCGGGCGACGGTTTAGGGGCCGGCAGCGGGAGGTGACTGCCAGAGCGGACCCCGTCGTTCAGCTCTCCTCCCGTGGCGGCGGGACGGGACCGCCCGCCAGACGAGGCAGGTCGAACAGTTTCAGAGCCAACTCCACTTGGAAGCGCAGGTCGCCTCGGCACGGGTCGCCGCCCAGGAGCGCCCGGAGACGCTTGAGCCGGTATCTCAGGGTATTGGTGTGCATGAACATGCCCTGGGCGGCTTCGTTCACGTTGTAGTCGGCCGTGACCCAGGCTCGTAGGGTCTCCAGCAGGTCGGTGCCGTGCTGGAGGTCATACCGGATCACGGCTCCGAGGGCTTCCTCGACGAACTCCTGGCGGTCCCGAGAGCTGTTTGGACCGAGCAGCACGCGGTACACGCCGAGATGCTCGAAGACCAGTGGGCGGTCGGTGATGTCCAGTGTGCGTCCCACGGCCAGGGCCCGCTCGGCCTCCTCCAGGGACTGGCTGAGGGCGCCGGCCGAGTCCACGGCCGATCCGAGCGAGACGTGCAGCCGCAGACCGGGTCGGATGCGCTGGCCCGCCTCGCGCAGGCGACTGAACAGCTGGCCGGCCAATTCGACATCGCTCTCGGCGGTTGAGGCGGGCAGGAGCAGAAGGAATCCGGACCGCCATGGGGCGATGGCGCCGACCCCAAGAAGTTCACCACACAGCTCGGTGAAGGCACCGTAGAGCCGGGACCGCGGTCCCTGGATCTCCTCTTGCCATCGGGCCTGTCCAGGTGCGCTGTCGCCACTCGGGTGGCTCGTATCCACCCGGGCCACCCGGTACGGGCCGGAGACGGTGTACCCCAACCGTCGTACCAGGGTGGTGGCCTCTTCCTCGTCACGGTAGCTGCCGGTGGAGAGGTCCTGGAGAACGTCGCCCTTCAGGCGCGACTCGACCTCGTAGGCGCTCTGCTCCCGCAGCATTTCGAGGGCGAAGATCCCTGCCGCATGTTCGATGGCCCTGGTGTCGAGAACATCGAGGGGAGCGCCGGCCGACAGGACCGCCAGGTAGCCTCCGAAATGGGTGCCGACGGCGATCAGGGTAAGGACCGGCGGTTCGTCCTCGGCTCCGCCCGGAGCCGTGGCCTCAGACATGGTCAGTGCCCCCCGTCCACCCTGTCCAGAATGGCGAGTTGACCGTAACCAGCTCTGCCGTGGCATCCGGTCGTTGGGCCAGCGGGCGCTCGCCAGCGGCCGGAGAGCGGTGTCGAGGACCATGACCGGCCGGGCGATGAGGTCGGCGAGGCGCTCCGCGAGCGAGGCCATTCCGGGGGCGTCGAGGACGGCCCGGGAGAGCTCTGCTTGGAGGAATACCGCCCGCTCGAACTGGCGGCGCTGCTCCCGCAGCTCGTTGAACATTCGGGCCGACTGAACCCCGGCGGCGATCAGCGGCGCGACCTCCAGGAGGAGGTCGAGGTCCGCCTGGGTGAAATCACCACTCCGCTTGTTGACAGCGTGGAACACGCCGATTGGGCGGTCTTCCACGGCAAGCGGGATCGAGAGGATGCTTCGGCCGCCGAACATCTTGACGAATCTCTGAATGAGCCTGGAGTCGTGAGGTGCGTCGTTGGTCATGTAAGGCCGCTGTGACAAGAACACCCGCACGGCATTTCCCCCGGCCGAGATCGGGACGTGGTACTCCGAGATGATCTTGGCGTCCCACAGTCCGAAGGCGGGCCGCTGGAGGACGAGCTCGTCGTAGTCGGGGTCATAGAGCAGGAACCCGCCGCTCTCCACGTCGAGCAGCCGGCCAACTGTCTCGATCAGCGTGCCGAGTGCCTGCTCGAAGTCGGCGGTCGAGACCATCGCCCGGGCCACGAGGGCCAGGGCATTCGATTTTCGCTGGGCGATCTCCATCCCCGCCCCCCTTGACCCTCGAGCGCCCTTTGGTGCATAGGTCCAAGCCCTCAGCCCCAGCGTTGCCTGAGCGTACGGCTTTTTGTCCTGATGTACGACTCCGAGACCTGACCTTTCGGTCCCCGATACATGGCTTCAGTCAGCGTGGGGCGCGAGGCTCGCACAGCACCGGGACGGTTTGGCCACCTGGTCACGACTCAGGGGAGGGGGCCCATGGACGCGGATCATGGCGCTTGTGGTGCCGACGCGGGACGGCGGCGGGTAGACCGGGTGATCGGGTGAGCCATTACATCGCCATCGATACCGGAGGCACGTTCACCGACGGCTACGTCACCGGTCCGGCCGGCATGGCTTGGACGAAGGTCGACACCACACCTCACGATCTCAGCGTCGGGGTGCTGACCTGCATCGAACAGGCGGCGGACGTGCTGGGCGTGGACCTTCGCCGGCTGTTGCGAGAGACGGGGGTAATCCGGGTTTCCACCACCGTCGGCACCAACACCCTCATCAACCGGGATGGGGCCAAGGTCGGTCTGCTGGTGGGGTCGGACCTTTACAAGGCGCTGCTGTCGGGCCTGCCCGAGCGCCTTCCGGTCGATCGCGAGCTCGTCCGGCCGGTGCGCCCCGGCACGCCGGGGGAGATTCGCCACGAGGTGATCGAGGCTGTCCATGCCCTGCTCGAGGGCGGCGCCCGCATCGTCGTGATCGCTCTCGACAGCGGTCCTGATCTAGCCGAACGGGAGTTGGCCCTCCGAGATCTGGTGGCGGCCGAGTACCCCCGCCACTACCTCGGGGCCGTTCCGATGCTGTCATCCCACCAGGTCAGCCTGGCCTCGGACCCGAAGGTGCGGGCCTACACGGCGGTCCTCGACGGATATCTCCACCCGGTGATGGTCCGCTTCTTCTACCGCCTCGAGGACGAGCTGCGGAGCCGGGGCTACCGGCACCCGCTGCTGCTGGCGACGGCCGACGGCGGGACGTCCCGGGTGGCCAAGACCACCGCTATTCGGACGTGGGGGTCCGGGCCAGTCGGTGGCGTGTCGGGCGCGGCCGCCTTCGCCGCCCGGCTCGGCCTCGACAACGTCGTCACCTTCGACGTGGGCGGCACGAGCACGGACATCGGGCTCGTCGCTGGGGGAGGGGTGAAACGCACGGCTCAGCTCAACCTCGAGGGCGTCACGGTGGCGGTGCCCATCATCTCCGTCGAGTCTGTTGGTGTCGGAGGTGGCTCGATCGTCTCCGTGGTCGACGGGGCGGTGCAGGTTGGTCCCCAGAGCGCCGGC
>JAUZEX010000156.1 GCA_030838815.1 Actinomycetota bacterium | reverse complement strand
AAGATCACGAAGGCGACGACGATGCGGGCCTTCGAGCTCAAGCCTTCCCTCCCGCCGAGCGGGGGAAGCGGGGGTAGACGGCACCGTCGGCCAACGTCTCCTCGATGCGGAGCAGCTCGTTGTACTTGGCCACCCGGTCGGAGCGGGCCGGGGCGCCGGTCTTGATCTGGCCCGCTCCGCTGCCCACGGTCAGGGAGGCGATGAAGGTGTCCTCCGTCTCGCCGCTGCGGTGCGACACCACGCAGGTGTAGGCCGCCCGGGTGGCCATGGCCATGGTGTCGAGCGTCTCGGTCAGCGTGCCGATCTGGTTGAGCTTGATCAGGATCGAGTTGGCGATCCCGTCGTCGATCCCCCGTTGGAACCGGCGGGGGTTGGTGACGAACAGGTCGTCGCCCACCAGCTGCACCCGGGAGCCGAGAGCGGCGGTCAGCGACGCCCAGCCCTCCCAGTCGTCTTCGGCCATGCCGTCCTCGATGGAGACGATCGGGTAGCGGTCGCACAGCCCGGCCAGGTAGGAGACGAACTCGTCGGACGGGTACGTCTTCCCTTCCCCGGCCAGGTTGTAGACGCCGTCGGCGTAGAACTCGGTCGAGGCGACGTCGAGGGCCAGTGCGATCTCCTCGCCCGGCGTGTAGCCCGCCGACGAGATCGCCTCCACCAGCAGCTGCAGCGCCGACTCGTTGGACTCCAGGTTGGGGGCGAACCCACCCTCGTCGCCCAGCGCCGTGGCCAGCCCCCGCTGCTTCAACAGCCGTTTGAGCGCCTGGTAGGTCTCGGACCCCCAGCGCAGGCCCTCGGAGAACGACGCCGCCCCGACGGGCAGGATCATGAACTCCTGCAGGTCGACGTTGGAGTCGGCGTGGGCCCCGCCGTTGAGGACGTTCATCATCGGGACAGGCAGCACCGAGGCGTTCACGCCGCCCAGGTAACGGAACAGCGCCGTGTCGATGTCGTCGGCCGCCGCCCGGGCCACGGCCAGCGACACCCCGAGGATGGCGTTGGCCCCGAGGCGGGACTTGTCGTCGGTGCCGTCGAGCTCGATCATCAGGGCGTCGATGTCGCGCTGAGCCTCGGCCGGCAGCCCGGTGACGGCGTCGGCGATCTCGCCGTTGACGTTGGCCACCGCCGTGAGGACACCCTTGCCGCCGTAGCGACTGCCGCCGTCGCGCAGCTCGAGGGCCTCGTGGGCGCCGGTCGAGGCCCCGCTAGGCACGGCCGCCCGGCCCCGGGCCCCGGAGCTCAGCTCGACGTCGACCTCAACGGTGGGTTGGCCGCGGGAGTCGAGAATCTCCCGCGCCACAACCTGCTCGATGATGCTCACTTGTCACTCCCGTGCGACCGAGTTCCGACGGTACAGCATCGCAGGCCGCAGAACGCGGAACTGCCGTGCCCGGTGGGGACACGGCAGTTCCGAGGGAGAGGGAAGGACGGGTTAGCAGTGGCCGCTGATGCTCAGCCCGCCGAGCAGGCCGCCGGTGGTGGAGGCGCTGCCGTTGGCCGAGCAGCCCAGCGGCAGCCCGCCGCCGAGGAGCCCGTTCACCGTGCCGGCGACGCCGCCCACCGTGTTGGTGACGGCCCCGGTCACACCGTTGACCGCCCCGGTCACGCCGGTGCCGGCGGTGCCGGCCGTGCCGGTGGCGCCGTTGACGGCGCCGGTCACGGCGCCCACGGCTCCGTTGACGACACCCGTCACGGCGCCAGTGGCGCCGTTCACGACACCGGTGGCGGCGCCGGTGGCGCCGTTCATGACACCGGTGGCGGCGTTGGTGGCGCCGTTCACGGCGCTGGTGGCGGCGTTGGTGGCCGCACCGGCGATTCCGGCCGCACCGTTGGCGGCGCCCGCAACCGAGCCGATGCCGCTGGTGCCGGCGCTACAGCCGACGGCGCTGGTGCCGTTGCCGGCCAGGCCGACGTTCACACCGGTGGCGCCGGCCACGGTCTTGAGGGCGTCGTCCACGGCTCCGGTCACCGGGGCAACGGCGGACGAGACCGCAGGGGGAACAGCACCGGTGACGGCGGACGGGACTCCGGCGGTGACATTGCAGCCGACCGGCACGGCGCCGGCGGCCGACGTGGCGGCACCGGTGACCTGACCGGCGAGGGCCTGGGCGGTGTCGACCAGGTTCTTGGCGTCGACGAGGCCGGTGACCTTGTCCAGGTCGGCGAGTCCGGGCAGGCCGGACACGCCGGGGAGGGAGGCGGCCGTGTTGCAGCCACTGGCCTTGCCGGCGCCGGTGGCGACCCAGCAGTTGGAGGCCAGGTTCTCGGTCTTGGCGTCGAGGGCCGCCGACTGGGAGTCGTTGCTGGTCAGGGTGAACTGGTGCACCGCGATCCCGGCCGACGCGACGCCCGTGGTACCGAGCATGGCGGCGGCGATGGCGAGTCCGATCCTCTTCATCGTCGATGAAACTCCTTCTGTGTGGGGGTGGGCCGTGGGGCGCCACGCCCCTCGTGCTCCTCACATCTTCGGCTTCCGGAAGGAGCGACGTAAGCCGAGCGATTGGGACATCGGATTTCCAAAGTGGGCAACCCTGCGGGTCAGACCGGCCCCGGAAGGACCAACAGGGGAATCCGGAACGACTAGGCCGTCTGCTCCCACAGGGTGGCAACGGTCGACGGGGGCATTGACTCCACGGTCTGCCCCTGGTCGGCGGCCAGCGCTTCCAGGGTCTGGAAGCGTTCCTTGAACCGGCCGGCCCAGCCCCGCAGGGCCGATTCGCCGTCGACGCCGGCCAGACGGGCGAGGTGCACGACGGCGGCCAGGGCCTCCCCGAGCCGGCGCTCCGCCTCGGCCGGCCCGGCCACCGCCCCCACGCCGACGGCGGAGGCGAGGGCGGACAGCCCGGAGGTGGCGTGGGCCAACGCTTCGTCGGCGGTGCCGAAGGTCAGCCCGGCCGAGGCGGCCTTGCGGTACAGCTTGTGGGCGTAGAGGAGGGATGGCAGGTGCTTCGACACCCCGTCCATCAGCGACGACCGGCCCTTCTCCTCCCGTTTGATGACCTCCCAGTTGGCCACCACCTCGTCGGCGCCCGAGACGGCGACGTCGGCGAAGACGTGGGGATGGCGGCGGACGAGCTTGTCGTGGATGCCCGCCAGCACATCGGTGACGGTGAAGGCGCCCGCCTCCCGGGCGAGGGTGGCGTGGAAGACCACCTGGCAGGCGAGATCGCCGAGCTCCTCCTCAAGGTGCTCGTACGCTCCCTCGGGGACGGGCTCGGGGCCTGGGGTGGGCGCCGACGCCGGCAGCGCCTCGATGGCCTCGATGACCTCGTAGGACTCCTCGATGAGGTGGCGGGCGAGGCTGTGATGGGTCTGCTCCGCGTCCCAGGGACAGCCGCCGGGCGCCCGGAGCCGCTCGATGAGGGCCACGAGGCGCTCCCACGCCTCGCCCGGCCCGCCGGGCGGTATGTCGACGAACACCGACGTGAGGTGGTCCGGTTCGACGACGCGGTCGAGGTCCTCCAGCACGATGGTGGTCACGGCCTCGTCGGGCAGGCCGAGCCGGGCCAGCACGGTCACCGGCGCCTCACCGGCCAGCCGCTCCAGCAGGGCCAGCTTCACATCCGACAGCACGAGCTTCGAGTGGCAGTGGCTCACGAGAACGGGGCCGGCGGGCAGGCCGGCGGGCAGCGCCTTCCCGTCCACGGCCCGGGCGCCGTTCCCGGCCAGCGGGTCGACGCCGAGCCGCAGCCAGGCGAGATCGACGAACGACAGGCCCGGGACGAGGACGAGGCGCTTCCCGAGGCGGGCCCGGAGCAGCGCCACCGAGTTCTCGCCGACCGCCGGGCTGCCGGGGACGGCGAAGCACACGTCGCCGCCGTCCGCGGCCGCCACCAGCCGGTCGGCGATCGTGGCGTAGACCTGCCCGGCGTCGCGGGCCGATTCGTAGACGCCGTCGAAGCTCTCGAACGCCATGCCCTCGGCGGCGAGGTCCGCCACCGCCGGGTGGCGGGCGGTGCGCACGAACCGCCGCTCCGGTGGGACGGCGGACAGGGCGGCGCGGGCGGCGGGCAGAAGAAGATCGGCGCCGGCCGGCCCGAGCCCGACGACCACGACGCGCCCGGTCATCCCCCGATCTTCTGGACCGGACTGTCGGGCGAACCGGGCGGCTCGCCGGGCAGCGGCTGCGTCGTGGGGACGTTGTCGGTCCGCTCGGTGTTGGGCTTCGGCGCCTTCGGGGGGATGACCTCGGGCGGCTGGTTGGTCCCGGGCGGCTCGAACGTGCCGTAGCGGCGGTCGACGGTCACCTTGGCCGTGGTCACGGCCTCCTGGAGGAACTGCCGGAAGGCGCCCTGCGACTCGGCGTTGAGGGCCGCCTTGGCCTGCTCCCGGGCGCTGTCGAAGGTGGCCGGCTTCCGCTCCTTGACCAGGATGATGTGAAAGCCGTACTGCGTCTGAACCGGATCCGACAGCTGGCCGATCGGCAACTCGCTGGCCGCCGTGTCGAACTCGGGGACGAACACGCCCTTCGGGTTGCAGCCGAGGTCGCCGCCCTTGGTGCCGCTTCCGGTGTCGATGGACACCGCCTTGGCCACCGCGGCGAAGTCCTCGCCGGCCTTGAGGCGGGCCAGGACGGCGTCCGCCTCCGGCTTGGTCTTGACCAGGATGTGCGACACGCAGTTCTGGCCGAACTCGTCCTTGTGGGCGTCGAAGTACTTGTGCAGGCTGGCTTCGGAGAAGTCGAGGCCCGACAGGGCGCCCCGCACCGCCACCGCCCGGGCGTTGCGGTCGACGAGGCGCTTCTGGAACCACGTGGGGAAGGCGTCGGCCACCTCGGCCTTCCCGAACTGGGTGGCCAGCTGCGACTTGGCCGCATCGGTGTCGTCGGCGGTCACCTTCAGGTGGCGGCGGTCGAACTCGTGGGTGATGAGCTTGTCGTAGATGACGGCGGTGAGCCACCCGGCCGCGAGGCGGGGATCGACCGTCTTCTTGCCCGCGCCCGAGAGGCCGTTGCCCCCGGACTGCAGCTGCAGCTGCTTGTTGTCGACGAGCGCCTTCAGCTCCTTGTCGAACTCGGAGCGGTCGATCTTGAGGGCATCGCCGTAGGAGACGGGTGTGGTGTCGCCGGTCGTCACGGCTTTGGTGGCGAACTGGACGCTGGCGGCGGACGGGGACGCCGACCCGCAGCCGGCGCCGGCCACCACGAGCCCGGCGCCGAGCGCGGCGGCGAGGAAACGGCGGAACGAGATCATCCCCGTCACGCTACTCCGCGGCTCCCGACGGACCGCCCGCGGCGGCGGTGGCCATGCTGGCCGCCTCCTGTCCGACCGGCACCAGCTCGGCCAGCATCGTGAGCAGCCCCTCCACCACCTTCAGCCCGTCCTGCTTGGAGCCGACCGGACCCTGGGCGGCCAGCGGCAGCACGATCTCGTCGTTGCTCTTCACCAGCGCCTTGGGCGCCAGACGCTTCAAACGGAGCTTCTGCGATTCCCGCAGCATGAGCGGGAACAGCCGGACGGATCCCTTCTGGACCGCCACGTCGCGCATCCCGAGCCGGACGCACTCCGCCCGCAGCCGGGCCACGGCCAGCAGCGCCGCCGCCGGCGGGGGCGGCGGCCCGTAGCGGTCGGCCCACTCGGCGGCGACGTCGTCCACGTCGGAGTGGAGCATGACGGCCGCCAGGCGGCGGTAGGCCTCCATGCGGAGGTCGTCGCGGGCGATGTAGTCCCGGGGGATCGAGGCGGTGACGGGCACGTCGATCTTGATCTCGGGCGGCGGCTCCGGCAGCTCCTCGCCGGTCAGCTCGGAGACGGCCTCGGTCACCATCTGGCAGTACAGGTCGAAGCCGACGGCGGCGATGTGGCCCGACTGCTCCCCGCCCAACAGGTTGCCGGCACCCCGGATCTCGAGGTCGCGCATGGCGATCTTGAATCCTGAGCCGAGGTCGGTGAACTCGCCGAGGGTCTTGAGCCGCTCGTAGGCCTCCTCGGACAGGACACGGTCGGGCGGATGGAAGAGATAGGCGTAGGCCCGCTGCCCCGAACGACCGACCCGGCCTCGCAACTGGTACAGCTGCGCCAGACCGAGCATGTCGGCCCGGTCGACCACCATCGTGTTCACGCTCGGCATGTCGAGCCCGCTCTCGATGATCGTCGTGGAGACGAGCACGTCGAACTGCCGGTCGGCGAAGTCGACCATGACCTTCTCCAGCGTCCCCTCGTCCATCTGGCCATGCGCCACCACCACCCGGGCCTCGGGTACCAGCTCCCGGACCTCCATGGCCTTGTTCTCGATGTCCATGACCCGGTTGTGGACGTAGAAGACCTGCCCCTCCCGGAGCAGCTCCCGTCGGATCGCCTCGGTGGCGGCCCGGTCGTCGGACTCGCCGACGTAGGTGAGGATTGGCTGGCGGTCCTCGGGCGGGGTGGTGATCAGGCTCATGTCCCGGATGCCGGTCAGCGACATCTCCAGCGTCCGGGGGATCGGCGTGGCCGACATCGTCATGACGTCGACCCCGACCCGCAGCTTCTTCATCTTCTCCTTGTGGGAGACGCCGAAGCGCTGCTCCTCGTCGACCACGAGGAGGCCGAGGTCCTTGAACTTGATGTCCTCCGACAGGAGCCGGTGGGTGCCGA
>JAUZEX010000153.1 GCA_030838815.1 Actinomycetota bacterium | reverse complement strand
ATGAGCAGCTGGAGGCGGCCGCTCGGGGGTTCGGGGGTGTCGCCCGGTCCGGCCGATTCGTCCTTCCAGGCCTCGGCGACCTGAGCCCGCCGGTCGTGGGGCGACACCCAGGCCGAGGCCGCCAGGGGCCCGAACCCCAACCACGTCAACGTCTTGCGCAACCGGTCGCGGGTGGCCCGGGCCGACTCCGGAACGCTGTAGATGGCCAGGCACCACTGCCCCGGCCACGGCTCGGCGGGCCGCTCGAAGATACGCTCCCGTCCGGTGTCGAGCAGCCGCCACCCCTCGCCGGTCAGCTGGTAGCGACTCTGGCGGCCCACCCGGCTCGACTCGAACCAGCCCTCCCGGCGGAGGCGGGCCATGAGCACCCGCACCACGTCTTCGCTGATCCCGAACGGGGCCAGCAGCTCCACGAGCGCCCGCAGCCCGATCTCGCCGCCGTCGTAACGGATGTACTCCCCGAAGAGATCGAAGACGATCGACCGGAGTTTCACGGAGCCAGCCTAGGGCGCGACCCCATCGGCGAAGGGGACGAACGGCCACGAGGTGCGAGAGGCGATCCGGCCCCCCGCCGCTATATCGGACGTATCTGCGGCTCCCGGGACGATGGCCCGTTCGGGCTATGGCGCCCGGGCCGGCGACGGGTCACGCTGAACGTCTACCGTTTCCCGCTCAAGGAGAACCCGTGCGGACGCTGGTTCCTGACCCGGTAGTCACCGACACCATCACCATTACCCGTGTCCCGGCCGCGCCGGAGATCATGCGGGCCGAAGCGGGCGCCGAGCTCCGTTGGGAGCAGCACGACGCCGACCACCACATCGTCGTTTTGGACGGCACCTGCCGGATCCTCGACCGCCAGCTGCACGCCGGCGGCTCGGCCTACATTCCGGCCGGAACCGACCACACCGTCAAGGCCGGAGTGTGGGGCTGCACGTTCTTCTCCGTCGACTCCACGCACGAGGTGCTGTAGCCCGGTCCCAATTCGGTGGCGCCGTCACCGCCCGCCTGGATCGGCGGTAACGGCGCCACCGCCGTTCAGCCGGAGACGTGGAAGTAGTTGTGGACCCGCATGATCTGCGGTTCCTCATAGTCGATGCCGACCTCGCCGAGCGCGGCCCGGAAGTCGTCGCGGCCGTAGGCGTCCCGCAGCTGCTGTTCAGTCTCGTAGCAGTTGGCCACCCGGATGCCGCTGTCGGTCTCCAGGCAGTAGTGGGCGATCATCCCCGGCAGGGGCCGTTCCCGACGCTGCAGCCGCGCCGATGCCCGGTCGTACTTCTCCAGCATCTCCTTTGGATCACCCTCGTAGTTCGTCGTTCCCACGAACGGCATCGCAGTCCTCCCGCGCTCCCGGGCTCGCCCGAGCGGCGAGCAACCACTTGCGGGTCGAAACCTACGAGGGCGACGCCAGCGCGTCGTCGTCACCGGCGACAGACCCTGTGTCAGCCCGGCGACACTGACGAGCGTCTGGCCGGGCTGGTGGACGTTCTACAGACAAAGGCGGCCGGTGAGCTGTTCCGATTGCTCCCACAGCCCGGCGGCGAGTGCGGGGTCGCGGGCTTGGCGGCTCGGCTTTTCCCGCACCGGGGGTCCCCAGACCTGGAACATCGGCCCGTAGTAGCCGCCGCTCTGCGCCGCCGGGTCGGTGGCGGCCCGGAGGAAGCCGAGGGCGCCGTAGGAGGGGGGCTGGAGGAACGGGGTGTAGAGCGGGACGAGCCGGTTCGTCAGGCTGCGACCGTTGCGGCCCAGGCTGGTGCGGGAGCCGCCGGGGTGGGCGGCCAGCGCCGCCGTCGTCCCAGTGCCGGCCGCCCGCAGCCGGCGGTCGAGCTCGGCGGTGAAGAGCAGGTTGGCCAGCTTGGATTGGAAGTACGCCTGCCACCGGTCGTAGGGCCGGCGTTCCCAGAGCAGGTCGCCGAGATCGACGTGGCCGAGCCGGGCCGCCATGCTCGACATCGTCACGATGCGCGAGCCGGCCGTCGTCCGCAGGAGCGGGAGCAGCCGGGCGGTCAGGGCGAAGTGGCCGAGGTGGTTCACCCCCATGTGGGTCTCGAACCCGTCGGCGGTCAGGCCCCGGTCCACGGCCATCAGCCCGGCGTTGTTGGCCAGCAGGTCGAGCCGGGGCTCGCCGGCGAGGCCGGCCGCGAACGCCTCCACCGACGCCAGACGGCCCAGGTCGAGCGGGCGGACCTCCAGGTCGCCGGCCACCCCCTCCGCCCGGAGGTCGGCGGCCGCCGCCTCGCCGCCGGCCACGTCGCGGCAGGCCATGACCACGCGGGCGCCCCGGCCGGCCAGGACGCGGGTGACCTCCCGCCCGAGGCCGCGGTTGGCGCCGGTCACCACCGCCACCCGTCCCGACCGGTCGGGGACATCGGCCGCCGACCACATCTTCATGCTGGGGACCCTGCTGGCTTCATGCTGAGAAGTGTGCTGGACATAGGGACGAGATGGGACATTTGGGAGGAAATCGTCCGGCCGGCGTCGAACTCCTCCCCCAGTTGCCTTCGGGAGGCGTGTTCTGGCACGCATTGGACGACCGCGAGGCCATGAGGCTGGGGGTGCCGAATGCGGAGGATGTTCCGACTCGATCTAGCGGCGGGGCTGGCGCTCTCGGTTGCCGCCCTGATCAACGCCGCGGGGTTCGTGGCCCCGCCGCCGGCCATCGCCGACTCGGGGCCGGCGGCGATCACCGACCCGGTCGGCGACGTGATCAACCGCGACACCAATGCCAAGCTGCAGTCGGCCACGACCGACATTGTGTCGGCCACGGTCGACTCCGGGGCGCCGGGCATCGTCCTCACGTTCAAGACACAGAACATGGGCGATCCGACCACCGACCCCAACTGGGCCAGCCCCAACACTTTCGTGTCGTGGCAGATCGACAGCAATGGCGACGGGAAGGTCGACGACCTCGTCCGCTACTCCGCCGACCGGGCCACCCCCGGCGGCATCGTCAGCGACCTCACCCACTGGAGCGGTCCGGGGATCCCGGCCAAGCATTGCGACGCCACCGGCACCTTCAACGCCGCCACCGGTTACAGCCTGACGGTCTCCCCCGCCTGCATGGGGAACCCGGCGTCGATCAGCTACCGGGTCCAGTTGACCTACGACACCAGCCCCGCGGCGCCCAAGCCGCCGTTGGCCTTCGACGTCCTCCCCGACCAGGGCCTGGCCGGCCCGGTCCCGATCTTCATCCCGACCGCTCCCGCCGTCGCCCCGCCGGCGGGCGGCGCTCCGGCGCCGGCGGGCGGTGCGACGCCGCCCACCGCGGCCGCGGGCGCGACCGCCGCGCCGAAGCCGGCCGCCAAGCCGCCGGCCAAGCCGGCGACGAAGCCCACCGGTCCGGCCCCGGTCCGGACGCCGGCGTCGGCCGCTCCGAGCCCCGCCAAGCCGGCTCCGGCCGTTCCGGCGACGGCCGCGGACCCCGCCCTGGCCGCCACCGGCGCCAGCAACACCCGCTGGCTCGCGGCCCTCGGCGGTGCCTTCCTGCTCCTCGGCGGTCTCGGCGTCATGACGCCCGCCGACCGGCGGCGCCGCACCGCCTGACATTGTCAGGGCGGCTTCAGAAGTTTCTCATCAAGGACGAGGCCTCACGAACCGATAAGCAGGGGTAGAGAGCGGACAAGACGTTCTCACATCGCTGTGGAGGCTGTGATGGCTGAGAACGAACTGCTCACCCCGAGCGAAGTTGCCGTGATGTTCCGTGTGAACCCCAAGACCGTCACCCGCTGGGCGCGGGCCGGCAAGATTTCGGCCGTGCGGACCCTCGGCGGGCACCGCCGGTTCCGGGCGTCGGAGATCCGCCGCTTCCTCGAAGAGGTCCAGGACCTCCAGGCGTAAGCGTCCGGTGGGCGCCGCGTACCATGCCCGCATGGTGTACGTGGCGCTGCTGCGGGGGATCAACGTCGGCGGGAAGGCCATGGTCCCCATGGCCGACCTGCGCGAGACCTGCGCCTCGATGGGTTGCGAGGACGTCGTGACCTACATCCAGAGCGGCAACGTCGTGCTGCGCAGCCCGCTGCGGGCCGACAAGCTGCAGGCCGCCCTGGGGGCGGCCATCGGGGAGCGGTTCGGGTTCGAGCCGGCCGTGATGATCCGCACGGCGGAGGAGATGGCCGCCGTCGTGGCCCGCAACCCCCACCCCGGGGCGGACGAGAAGCATCTGCACGTGGGTTTCCTCCACGCCGCTCCCGACGCCGCGACGGAGCGGTGCCTGGGCACCATCGACTGCGCCCCCGAACAGGTGGCGGTGGTGGGCCGGGAGCTCTACCTCCACCTTCCCAACGGGATTGGCCGGGCGGCGCTGCCGGTGAAGATGGAGCGGTGCCTGCGCCCGACCCCCGTCACCGTTCGCAACTGGCGCACCGTGACCAAGCTGGTGGAGCTCACGAACGGCTAGAGAAGAGCCGGCGCGAGCTCCCGCCAGGCGGTGCGGGCAGCGGTGAGGTCGTCGGCCACCACCTGGATGCACACGTGGTCGGCGCCGGCGTCGCGCTGGGCCTGGACCCGCCGCGAGATGGCCTCCACGTCGCCGGAGGCGACGACGGCGTCGACGAAGCGGTCGCTGCCGCCGTCGGCGACGTCCTCCTCGGAGAAGCCGAGCCACCGCCAGGCGTTCACGTAGTTCGGCAGCGCCAGATACATGGCCAGGGACTGGCGGGCGGCGGCCCGGGCCGCGTCGCGGTCGGATCCCAGCGCCACGGCCTGCTCGACGACCAGGCGCCGGTCGGGGCCGATGACCGCCCGGGCCCGCTCGGTGTGCTCCGGGGGCATGTGGTACGGGAAGGCGCCGGCGCAGCGGTCACGGGCCAGCTCCAACATCCTCGGCCGCAGCGCAGCCAGGAGCCGGTCATCGACCGGGACGGGCGGATTGGCGGCGTCGAGCTCGTCGAGGTAGGAGGCGGTGGCCTCCAGCGGGTTCTTGAACTGGCCGGGCAGGACGGCGTCGACGAGCGGGGCGTGGCTCACTCCGATGCCCAGTACCGGCCGGCGGTCGTGATCCCGCACCAGGCGGTGCCACCGGGCCGCGGTCTCGATGGCGTCCTGCATCCACAGGTTGAGGACGCCGGTCCCGACCGTGATCCGCCGGGTGGCCCACAGGAGGACGTTGAGCGCGGCGCACACGTCACCCCCGATGTCGGGGATCCACAGCGCGCCGTACCCGAGTTCCTCCGCCTCGGCCGCGCTGTCCTGGATCTCGTCCTCGTCTCCGAAGCGCAGGAGCCGGTCCCAGATCCCGACGGGAGGAAGTTCCATGAACGGGAACCCTAGGCGGGTTCCAGGACGTAGGTGCCCGGGGCGGGGCCGAGGACCTTGTGAAGGCGGCTGCCGAGCGCGGTCGGGGCGGGCTTCTCGTCGCCGGCCCGGGCGATCACCCAGTCGGCCCAGTGGTCCCACCAGGTGCCGCTGCGCCGTTCGGCCGTGGCCCGCCACTGGTGCGGATCGGGACCCGGCTCGCCGCCGACGAAGTAGTGCGACTTCGGGTTCCCGGGCGGGGACACCTGGGTCTGGATGTGGCCGGTCGGGGAGAGCACGAACGTGGAATGGCCCCCCAGCAACTGGGTGGCCCGGTAGCAGCCGTCCCAGGGCGTGAGATGGTCGCTCAGGCCGCCGGTGACGTAGTTGTCGATCTTGACCGCCGACAGGTCGACCGGGGTGCCGAGCACCGTGAGGGCGCCCGGCTTGACCAGGAGGTTGCCGGCGAAGATGTCGAGGAACTGGCCGTGGAGGCGGCCGGGAAGGTTCGTCTTGTCGTCGTTCCAGGCCAGGATGTCGAACGCCGGCGGATCCTTGCCCAGCAGGTAGTTGTTGACCCAGTAGTTCCACACCAGCTCGTTGGGTCGCATCCAGGTGAACACCGTTCCGAGCGAGCGGGCGTCGAGGACCCCGGCGGAGCGGGACTTCCGCCGGGCCAGCGACAGCAGGCCCTTGGACTGGAAGGCGCCGACCATGGCCGGCACGTCCCAGTCGAGCAGCGTCACCCCGAACGACACGGCGTGGACGCGCCCGTCCCCCTTGGCCGCCAGATGGGAGAGGACGGTGGCGGTGATGATGCCGCCGGCGCACAGACCGAGGGCGATGACGTCGTCGGAACCGCTCACCTCCCGGACCACGTCGATGGCGCCGAGGGCGGCTTCGGCGTAGGTGTCGAGCGACCAGCCGCCGTGCTCCTTGCGGGGGTTGCGCCAAGAGACCACGAAGAACGGGATGCCCTTGGCCAGGGCGTGCTCGATGAAGCTGCGCCCCGGGCCGATATCCATGAAGTAGTACTTGTTGATGGGCGGCGGGATCATGATCACCGGCCGGGTGCGCACCGTCGGAGTGGTCGGCTGGTACTGCAGCACTTCGCACACTTCGTCGCGGTAGACGACGGCGCCGGGGGTGACGGCCATGTTCTCGCCGACCTTGAAGCCGCTGGCGTCGACCTGGCGGGGCATCCCGCCGTTGTGGAGCAGGTCGTCCACGAAGTGACGGGTACCCGCCACGAGGCTCCCGCCGCCGGTCTCGATGACCCGCTTCAGCGCCGCCGGGTTCCCCGGGAGGGTGTTGGTCGGCGCCACCGACGATGTGAGGATCCCGGCTGCGAACCGGGCCCGTTCCCTGGTGCGCCAGTCGACGTCGGCTCCTTCGACCACCGAATCGACGGCGGCCGACCAGGCCAGGTACACCTGCTTCAGGCGGCGGTAGCCGGGGTTGTCGCTCCAGGTCGGATCGGCGAAACGCCGGTCCCCCTTGGCCTCGGCCACCGACGAACGGCCGAGGGCGATGCGCACGGACTCCGGGATCAGTGCGGCGCCGGCCCGGAGCGCCTGTCCGCCGGTCACGGCCGCTTTCGACAGTGCCACCAGCGCGTCGGCGACGCCGACCCGGCCCGGGTCCTCCATGCCGCCGACGGAGTCGACGACGGGCGCGACGTCCGGCTCCGGAGCCTGGCGGGTCACCATGTCAAAGGTTCCACCGGACCGGCATGGCCTGGACGCCGTGCATGAAGTGGTTGATCTGGATCTCCGGTTCGCCGGCCAGGGTGATGTCAGGCATGCGAGTGTAGATCTCCCGCAGACCGGCCTGGATCATCTGCCGGCCGATGGCGGCGCCGATGCAGAAGTGGGCCCCGCCGGCGCCGAAGGCCAGGTGCGACCGGGCGTTCTCCCGCAGGATGTCGAACCGGCCGGGGTCGGGGAAGACGTCTTCGTCACGGTCGCCGGAGCAGTACCACATCACGACCTTGTCGCCGGCCTTGATGTCGACGCCCCGGATCTGCGTGTCGCGGGTGGCCGTGCGCCGGAAGTGCTGGACGGGCGTCGAGTGGCGCAGCACCTCCTCGACCGCGTTGTTGACGCGGCCGTCGAAGTCCTCCAGGAGGAGGGCCAGCTGGTCGGGGTGCTCGCTGAAGAGCCGGACGGCGTGAGCCAGCGTGTGTCGGGTGGTGTCATTGGCCGCCGAGCCGAGCAGGGAGAAGAAGGCGCCGATCTCCCAGTCCTCCATCCTCTCGCCATCGACCTCGGCGTGGACGACCCATGACACCAGGTCCTCCGCCGGCTCGTCCCGGCGGAGCTCGGCCACGGCCAGGGCCACGTCCTGGAGGCGCTCGACCTCCTCGGCGAAGGTGAAGAGGGCGTCGCGGCCCAAGGCGCAGCGGGGATCGTCCCAGGCCAGCATCTTCTCGGCCGAGTCCATGAGGATCTCGGCCTCTTCACTGCCGACCTCGACGCCGAAGAAGTGGGCGAAGATCCGCCCGGGCATCTGCTTGGCGAACAGCTCGCAGAACTCGCCCTCGCCCTTGTCGATCATTTCGTCGACGAGGTCCTTGGCCACGCTCTGGATCCAGCTCTCCATGGTCTTCGTCCGGCGGGGGGTGAAGGCGCGGGAGACAATGCTGCGCAGCCGGTTGTGCTCGGGGTCGTCCATGGCCAGGAAGGAGTGGGAGGCCACGACGATCACTTCGGGGAAGTCCTCCATGATGACCCCCTGGGTCACCGTGAAGTCCTCCTGGTTGCGGGAGACCAGCTGGCAGTCCTCGTGCTTGGTCAGGGCCCAGAACCCGCGGCTGGCTGGCTCCGGGGGAACCAGGGTCGACTCGTAGGGCCGGTGGTACGACACCGGGTCGTTGGCCCGCAGCCAGGCGAAGGTCTGCTCCCGCTCCTCGAACGGCTTGGCCCAGAACGACCGGGCGGAGATGTCACCCGGGGGTCCGGGGATGTCCCCCGGAAGAGGCGGGACAGTCGCACTGTCACGAGTGGTCGGCATCGTCAGCTCCTGGGGTCGAGGATGACCTTCGTCGCCTCCCGGGCGGCGAAGAGCCGGTAGGCCTCGTCGGCCTGGGAGAGCGGCATCCGGTGGGAGATGATCCGGCCCGGGTCGAGCCGGCCCGTCCGGATGAGGGCGATGACCTCGTCCATCGAGTTGTTGAAGTGGGTGACCCCCATGGTGAAGTTCACGCCCTTGAGCCAGAAGTTCCCCCACGGGAGCTCGAGGCTGTCCTGGAGGTACACGCTGGGAATGGAAACGGTGCCACCCATGCGGACGTAGCCGGCGATGGCGGTGAGGGCGTCCGGATGGCCGGCGGCGTCGACGACGACGTCGGCGCCCCGCCAGTCCGTCAGATCGGCGATGGCGTCCTCCGCCTCCTTGGGCGTGACGGCCACCGCGCCCAGGCTCTCGGCGACCTTGAGCCGCTCGGGCACGGTGTCGACGGCCACGACCGCGCTGGCGCCGAGCACGCCGGCCGACATGACGGCGCACAGCCCGACCGGGCCGGCGCCGACCACGGCCACCACGTCGCCGGGACGGAAGGCCTTCTTCACCGCTTCGTAGCCGGTGGTGATGATGTCGCCGGCCAGCAGGAGGCTGTCGAGTTGCGAGTCGGTGGCGTCGGACGGGAGCTTGCGGAGGTTGCGGTCGGCGTAGGGGACGACGACGTACTCCGACTGGGCCCCGCTGAGGTCGCCGAGCGCCATCCCCATGCCGAACATGCGGATGCCGGCGCAGCGGCCGGGCTCGCCCCGGCGGCAGAAGTAGCAGGCGCCGCACGACACGGCGCAGGCGCAGGTGGCGATGTCGCCCGCGCTGACCTGGCCCACGGCGTCGCCCGTCTCGACGACGGTGCCGAGGAACTCGTGGCCGAGGATGACGCCCTCCTCGAGGTCCATGTGGCCCTCGTAGGGGTGGAGGTCCGTGCCGCAGATGGCGCTGCGCTCCACCCGGAGCAGGACCTCGTCGGGACCGATCTCGTCGGGGGTGGGGACTTCCTCGACCCGGACGTCGTGCGGCCCGTGGAAGACGGCCGCCTGCATCGTGGCGGCGAGGTTCATCCTTCCTCGTCCTTCTGGGCGATGAGGTCGCGGTAGACGGGGAACAGCGGCTTGGTCAGCGGCACCAGCTTGAGGATCTTGTTGACCGGGCCCTTGGCTTTCACCTCGCTGCGGGCCAGCCCCACGGCCAGGTTGTACTTGCCCCGCCAGAACCGGTCGGCGATATCGGCTGGCATCGACAGGGTGATGTCGGGCTCGCCGGACGCCGGGCCGAAGATCGTCTCGATCGGGTCGGCGAAGCGGACGGTCATCTCGCAGTCCGGGTCCTGGTAGACGACCTTCATGACGACGTTGGCCGCCCGCAGCTTCGGGCCCACCTGGGGGTGGTCCCCGGCCTGGCGGAACATCTCCCCGATGTACTTGTCCACTTCCTCGGGGCTGCTGAAATAACCCACGACTTCCCCTTCCGCCGGTTGACAGGGCGCAACCTACGAGAACGGGCGTCCCGGGGGAATGGGTCGTCAGGCCAAACAGTGTCCCGAACGGGACACGGCGCGGCCCGGTGGCTCCTTTGTCACCCCGCTGGGGTGAGGGTCACCACCGGCCGCTTGAGGATCTTCGTGATGACGGCCGGAGTGACCCCCAGACCGCGGGCCACTTCGGAACGCGTCAAGCCGAGGTCGAGCAGCTCGTGGATGGCGACCGCCCGATCGTCGGCCAGATGGGCGATCGCCGCCAGGTGCTGCTCCATCTTGTCCGTGGCCCTCCGGGCCCGGACCCATGGGTC
Organism: Actinomycetota bacterium; assembly: GCA_030838815.1. Taxonomy (GTDB): domain Bacteria; phylum Actinomycetota; class Acidimicrobiia; order IMCC26256; family BP-133; genus BP-133. The sequence continues at coordinate 1,256 of JAUZEX010000153.1, read as the reverse complement.
TTCCTGCCGCACCGGAAGCTGCTCAGAGCTCGCGTACCGGTCCCCGGGCCGTGTAGGCACCTTCCCGCCACGACTGCGTGTACGTCTCCTCGGCCAGCGCCCGGGCGTCACGCAGGGATCCGGCCATCAACTCCACGTCGCCGGTGTCCGACATCACCCGGACGTCATAGGTCGACGAACCGGAAGAGCCCCGGCGGGTCAGCGTGCCCACGTGCTGGTCGCCGTGGAACATGTCATAGAAGGAGGGTCGTTCGGCCGCGTCGACCTTGTCGTAGCGGAAGACCGGGCGCCGCATCGCCCTCCCCAGCAGCTCAGCCTTGTGGCAGCGCGGGCAGCAGGTCAGCGGGCCTTTTGTGTCGTGGCGTTTGGGCGGGCTTGTGGGCGTGCTTGAAACCGTCATCCAACCATCTTACCGCGCCCTAGGGTAAAAAGCGGACGTGAGCGGCGAGCCCAGGGATTCTCAGGCGGCGGCTTCTCGTTCGTCGGCGTATTCGTCGGAGCCGAGGACCCAGAGGAACGACTGGATGTCGATCTGGTCGCGGGGGTGGAGGTCGGCGAGGTCGGCCCGGACGGTGCGGGCCAGCTCGAGGACGCTGGAGTACGTCGCCCACCCTGGCGTCGAGCGATAGGGGAGGTCGAAGGCGTAGGCCTCGGCGGCCCGTTTGATCGTCAGGGGCTTGACGAACAGGTGCACCTTCGGACGGGCGATGGAGCCGAAGACCGTCACCAGCGGCCAGGTCGCGACGCGGGTCTGGCGGCGGGGGAGCGACCGCACCACGGCGCTCCACCGCTCGAACCGGGCCGGCTCGCCGCCCGGCCCGTACAGCCAGTCGTACAGACCTTCGGCGAACCGCTCCGCTCCCTCCTCCGACCGCACGACGGCATCGCGCAGCGCCATTTTCTCGAAGGAGAAGAGCAGCGCCCGGCTGGACTCGATGCGGACGGCGGCCGTCGCCACCTCCCGGTGACGGCCCTCGGCGAGGGCGGCCCGGAAGGCCGCCTTGCCGCCGATCTCCTCCTGCCACAGGTGATGGGCGTGCAGCTTGTAGTCCCGCTCCCAGGCCAGGTAACGCTCATCGGAGAAGCCGCCGGGGAAGATGCGGAGGAAGGTCCTCCTGGCCTCGGCCCGTCGTCGTCGCACGTCGCTGTCCACGAGTGCGACTTACCCCTCCCGGCCCCGTTTACACGATCGTGGCGACGGTCAGGCGGGCGTGGCGGCGGAGCCAGGTCACGGGCCAGGCCGGGTCCTCGGGGCC
>JAUZEX010000504.1 GCA_030838815.1 Actinomycetota bacterium | reverse complement strand
CGTTCCCGCTCCTTCGGCGAGCTGGACCGGCGGACGGGCCTGCTGGCCTCGGCCCTCGACGCCCGGCTCGGGGCCGGGCTCGGCCGGCGGGTGGCGGCGCTGTCCCGGAACTCGCTGGAGCTGTTCGACCTGTACCTGGCCTGCGCCCGGAGCGGCACACTGCTGTTCCCGCTCAACTGGCGGTTCTCCCCCTCGCAGGTGAAGGAGGCGCTGGAGGACGCAGAGCCCACCGTCGTCTTCTACGAGGCCGCCTTCCGGGGCGTGGTCGACGAGATCCGGGGCGACCTCAAGGTCGAGGCCTGGATCGAGTGGTCCTCGACCGGCGCCGGCGGCGATTCCGAGTACGACGACCTCCTGCGCGACGTCGAGCGCTCGTCGGTCGGGCTGTCGCGGCCGTCGCTTTCTCCGCTGCCCGACGCGGCCGGCCTGCTCCACCAGCCGTATCTGGCCATCTCCACCGGCGGTACCACCGGCATCCCCAAGAGCGCCGTCCACACGCAGCACTCCTACGGGGCCTGCGCCCTCAACTACCTGGCTGCGGCCCGTATCGCTGAAGCCGACGTGTACCTGATGTTGGGCCAGATGTTCCACGTCGTGGGCTATATGCCGCTGGCCTATCTGGCCCTGGGCCGGCCGGTGGTGCTGGTCACCGACTTCGACGCCGGCGCCTGCGTCGACATCGTCCACGCCGAGGGGGTCAGCGGCTTCTTCGCCATCGCCACCATGCTGCCCCGGCTCATCGCCGCCACCCGGGCCGACGGCCGGCCGGTGCCGACCGTCCGCCAGGTGGAGTACGGCGGGGCGCCGATGGGGGAGGAGATCATCCGCGACGCGGCCGAGGTCTTCGACGCCGACCTCATCCAGGCCTGGGGGATGACCGAGCTCGGCCCCGGCACCTACCTCGGCCCGGAAGCCCACCGCCGGGCCCTGTCGGGGGAGCGGCCCGAGCTGCTGCGCTCCTGCGGACGGGCGGCGCTATTCAGTACCGTCGCCGTCCTCGACGACGACGGCGTCCCCGTCCGGCGGGATTCCGCCACGTTGGGCGAGATCTGCCACCGGGGCCCCAACACCATGACCGGCTACTGGAACAAGCCCCACGAGACCGCCGAGCTGCTCCGGGGCGGATGGCTCCACACCGGCGACGGCGGCACCTGGGACGACGAGGGCCACATCTTCATCGTCGACCGGATCAAGAGCATGATCATCTCCGGCGGGGAGAACATCTTCCCCGGTGAGATCGAGCGGGCGCTCGGCAACCATCCCGGCATCGCCGAAGTCGTCGTCGTCGGCGTGCGGGACGCCGAATGGGGCGAGGTGGTCAAGGCCGTCGTCGTGCCCGCCCCGGGGGCGCGCCTCACCGGGGCGGACGTCGCCCGCTACGTCGAAGCGGAGCTTGGTTCGTACAAGAAGCCCCGGATCGTCGAGTTCGTGGAGGCGCTCCCCATGACCCCGACCGGAAAGGTCAACCGCAAGCTGCTCCAGGAGGCCCGCTAAGTGCCCGTCGACACGACAACCCTTGCCGCTGGCGCCGAACTGACCGACCTCACAGGCCAGGTGACCGACTTCGTCGCCGGCCTGACGTACGGCGACCTCCCGTCCACCGTGGTGGCGTCGGCCAAGCTCTTCACCCTGGAGTGCATCGGCCACATGGTGGCCGGGCTGCGCCAACCCGTCGGCCGGCTCGTGGCCGGCTACGTGCGCGACATGGAGGCCAAGGCCGAGGCGTCGGTCCTCGGCGGCGGCTTCCGGACCACCATCGCCGAAGCGGCCTACGCCAACGGGACGACCGCCCACGCCGACGAACTCGAGGCCTACGGCACGGTGGCCGGCACCGGCCTCGTCCCGCCCATCGCCGCCGGGCTGGCCGTGGCGGAGTGGCGCGACCGGTCGGGCTCCGACTACCTCGTGGCCCTCGTGGCCGGCGTCGAGATGCAGGGCCGCCTCGGCCTCGCCGGCCCCGGCGCTCCCGACCGGGGCTTCATGGGCTTCTCGCTGGTCGGCCCGGCCGGCGCCGGAGTCACCGCCGGGCGGCTCCTCGACCTCAGCCCGACGCAGCTCCGCCACACCATCGGTGTCGCCCTGCCGCTGGGCGGCGGGAGCCTGCGGGGTTGCGGCTACATGGCCCACGTCCACGAGGCGGGCGTGCCGGCGAGGACGGGCGTCTGGGCCGCCAGCCTCGTCTCGAAGGGTTTCACCGGTTGCCCCGACTACCTCGACGGTGCCTTCTCCTGGGGCGAGCAGTTCGCCGCCGGCGGGCGGGGCTACCACCCGGAGCGGCTCACCGAGAACCTGGGGGCGGGGTTCTTCCTCGACTCGCCGGGCTCGGCGCCCAAGCTGTACGGCTCGTGCGGGGCGACCCACCAGTCGGTCGAAGGGCTGATCCGCCTCATCGAGGAGCACGTCCTCGCCGTCGACGACATCGCCGCCGTCCGGCTGCTCGTCCCACCCTTCGCCGCCCGGGTGGCCGGCTTCGAGGAACCGCAGACGGCCGAACAGGCCAAGTTCAGCATCGTGCACTCGGTGGCCGGGATCCTGGTCGAGGGGGTCCCGGAGCTGCCCTACATGGCGGCGTTCACCGACGAGGCCGCCACCGACCCCCGCTACGTCGCCGCCCGCCGGCGGGTCGAGCTGGTGATCGACGGGAGCCGACCCAACGTGCGGGGCTTCGACGCCCAGAGCGTCGAGGTGCGCCTGACCGACGGTCGCTCGTTCTCCACCACGGTCGAGGGCCTCGACGTGCGGGGCCGGGACGTCAACCCGCTCAGCGTCGACGAGCGGATCGACCTGTTCCGCAACACCGTCCGGCCCTCGGTCGACAAGGCGACCGCCGAGCAGGTGATCGACCTCGTCATGGACTGCGAACAGCACTCCATCGGCGAGATCGGCCGGGCGCTGGTGGCTCATGACTGACATGGACCTCAAGCTGCGCAAGGTCGACATCGACTTCTCCGACGCCAAAGTGCACTGGAACCCGGACTGCCCCGAATTCAGCCACGTGTTCAATGCGTTCTCGGTCGGCGCGCCGTGCATCGAGCCTTTCCTCATCAAGGTCATGCGCCAGGTCAACGAGCAGCTCCCCGAATCGGCCCGCCCGGGGCTGCGGCGCGACATCGAGCTGTTCAACTCCCAGGAGGGCCGCCACTACCGCATGCACATGAAGTTCAACACGGTGCTCCACGACGCCGGGTACGACACCCGGGAGTCGGAGGCGGCGTTGAAGGCCGACTACAAGCGGTTCCTCGACGAGAAGGGTCTCAAGTTCTGTCTCGCCTACGCCGAAGGCTTCGAGACGCTCGGCCCGGTGCTGTCGGGGTTCTTCTTCGACCGGTCACCGGCGCTGATGGAGCGGTGGGACGACGCCTCGATCTTCCTGTGGCTGTGGCACGTCGCCGAGGAGTACGAGCACCGGCACGTCGTGAACTCCGTCTACAAGCTGCTCTACGACGACGACTACTGGTACCGCCTCTACGGCCTCGCCTACTGCCTCGGGCACCTGTTCCACTTCGTCCTGCGGGAGAGCAACCGGATGGTCAAGCAGGATCTGGCCACCGGGCGCGTCAAGGGCCGCCTGCGGGCCCGGCTGCGGTTCGGCCGTTCGCTGGCGGGCCTCTTCGCCTACGCGCTGCCCCGCATCGTGTTCGTGGCCGGCCGGCGGTCCTACGACCCGGCCAAGCTCCCGCCGCTCGAGAAGGCCATGTTCATCCTCGACGAGACGTCGAAGCGCTACGGAATCCTGGAACCGACCTGACCATGTGGACCCGGGACCAACTCTTCATCGGCGGCCGATGGCTGCCGTCTGACGGCGCCGAGTGGTTGGACGTCGTGTCGCCGACGACGGAAGCGTTCTTCGGCCGGGTGCCGTCGGCCACCGCGCCGGACGTCGAGCGGGCCGTGAACGCCGCCCGGCGGGCCTTCGACGACGGCCCCTGGCCCCGGACGTCGTTCGACGAACGGGCCGAGGCTCTGGCCCGGTTCGTGGCCGCCTTCGAGCGCCGCGCCGCGGAGGCCGTCGACCTCCAGATCGACGAGATGGGCGGCGTCCGGAAGTTCCTCGGTCCCGCCACCCACGGCGTCGGGCCGTTCCTGCGGCGCATGATCGCCGACGGGCGGACCATTGCGTTGCGCGACGTGCGCGACGGCGTGACCGGCAAGGTCGTCGTGCTGCGGGAACCCCTCGGCGTCGTGGCCGGGATCGTGCCCTGGAACGCCCCGGTCATGGCCGCCATGACCAAGGTGCTGCCATCGCTCCTCATGGGCTGCCCCATCCTGCTCAAGCCGGCCCCCGAGTCGCCGCTCAGCGCCTACCTGCTGGCCGACGCCTTCGACGAGGCGGGGCTGCCCCCGGGCCTGCTCAGCGTTCTCCCGGGCGGGGTGGCGGTCGGCCAGGCGCTCGTGTCGCATCCCGGCGTCGACATGGTGACCTTCACCGGCAGCACCGGGGCCGGCCGCCAGATCGCCGCCACCTGCGGCCAGCAGGTGAAGCCGGCCGCCCTCGAACTCGGCGGCAAGTCGGCCGCCGTCATCCTCGACGACGCCGACCTCGACCGGTACCTGGCTGTCATCGTCGACAACGCGCTGCGCAACACCGGCCAGGTCTGCGTCGCCACCACCCGGATCCTGGTGGCCCGCCCGCAGCATAATGACGTCGTCGACCGCCTCGTCGACGCCGTTGCGGCGATGAAGGTCGGCGACCCCCACGACCCGCAGACGGACTTCGGTCCGCTGGCGTCCGCCCGGCAGCGGGAGCGGGTCGAGGGCTACATCGCCACCGGCCGCGACGAGGGCGCCAAGGTGGTCCTCGGCGGCGGCCGGCCGCCCGGGTTCGACCGGGGCTGGTTCGTCGAACCGACGATCTTCGTCGGCGTCGACCCGTCCATGACCATCGCCCAGGAGGAGATCTTCGGGCCCGTCCTCGCCGTCATCCCCTACGGGAGCGACGACGAAGCGGTGGCCATCGCCAACGACTCGCCCTACGGCCTGGGCGGCGCCGTCTACACGTCGGACCCGGAGCGGGCCCTGGCCGTCGCCACCCGCATCCGGACCGGTACCTGCTCCGTCAACGACGGCCTGCCCGCCGGCGGCGGAGGTCCCTTCGGCGGGTATAAGGAGTCCGGCCTCGGCCGTGAGCGCGGCCCCGAGGGCCTGGAGAGCTTCCTGGAGCTCAAATCCGTCGCCTTCGGCACGGACGACCCTCCGCCGCGGGCTCAGGCGATCGTCCAACCGCCGTCGATGACGAGCGTCGAACCGGTCATGTAGTCGGGGCCGGAGACGAGGAAGGCGATCGCCTCCGCCACTTCGCCGACGGTCGCCTGGCGGCCCAGAGGGATGGCGGAGTTGGCCCGGGCCACGGCCTTGTCGGTGAGCACCCGGGTCATGTCGGTCTCGACGAAGCCGGGGGCGACGGCGTTGACCGTCACGCCGGCCTGGGCCACCTCGAGGGCCAGCGCCCGGGTGAAGCCGAGGAGCCCGGCCTTGGCCGCGGCGTAGGCGGTGTCACCGGGGAACCCATTGAGGCCGATGATCGACGACACGTTGACGATCCGCCCCCACTGCCGGCCGATCATGCCGGGGACGGCGCGCCGGGCGCAGAGGAAGGCCCCGGTGAGATCGGTGGCGATCACGGCGTCCCAGTCGGACGGGTCGAGTGTCTGCACCCGTCCGCCGCGGTGGATCCCGGCGTTGTTGACGAGGATGCCGGGCGAGCCGATCTCCCCCTCGACGACCCGGAACGTGCGGTCGACGTCGTCCCAGACGGAGACGTCACCGGCCACCGCCACGGCCCGCCCCCCGTCGGCCCCGATGGCCTTGACCACCTCGTCGGCCGCCTCCCGGTTGTGGCGGTAGACGACGGCGACCGGTGCCCCGAGGGCGGCCAGCGTCCGGGCTGTGGCCGCCCCGATACCCCGGGACCCGCCGGTGACGACGGCCGGGATGCCGGCCAGGGACCGGAGCGACGCAGGGCCGCCCGCCCGGTCCGGAAGCGCAGTGTCTGAATCCATGGGCTGATCCTTCCGGGGAGGCCTTGTCGCTGTCCAAGCCGGGTGATACTTTCACTCGATCGGTACGTCGAAATAATGCTGGGGGACGCAGGCTCGACTTCGGGGGGAGGCGGAAGTGATCCACGCACGCCACGGACGGCCCGGTCTTCGGTTCGTGACGGGCCTGCTCCTCGTCTCGGCTGCCGCCGGGGGCTGCGGGGCGCGGATCGACCCGCCCCTGGCCGCTCCCGCCACCGGTGCAGCGGCGGCGTCGGTCGGGGCGCCGCAAGGGGACTCCGGCTCGTCGGAGCCCACCGGCACCGCCGATGCCGGCCCGGCCGCCGTCCCGGCGCCGGGGAGCGAACCGACCAACGCCCCGGCGTCCGGCTCCGGTTCGGCCCCGCCGGCGGCGGCCGGCGCGGCGTCGTCCCCGTCGCGGGCCGTGACCCCCGGTCAGGGGACGGCTCCGGTCGCCGCCCGTCCGACGGGCCAGGCCGGCCCCGGCACCGGCGGATCGCCGGCCGGAGGCAGTTCGCAACCAGCAGGGTCGAAGCCGGCGACGCTGGGCACCGATCCGCCCGACGCCGTCCGCATCGCGGGCCGGAACTCGCAGGGCGTCAGCGACACGGAGATCAAGGTCGGGGTCATGGCACCGCTGTCGGGGGCGGCCGGCTTCCTCGGCGAGCTCGAGGTCGACGCCATCAAGGCCTTCTTCGCCGACGCCAACGCCAAGGGCGGCGTCCGGGGCCGCAAGTACCGGATCGTCACCGCCGACACGCGGTTCGAGCCTCCCACCGAAGCCACCGCCGCCCGGCGGCTGGTGGAGGACGAGAAGGTCTTCGCCCTCTTCAGCCTCCTCGGAGACACAACGGCGCAGTACGCCACCACCCGCGGCGTGCCGACCATCGTGTACGGCGGGAATCCGGTGTCGTTCTCGTCCAAGTACCCCAACGTCTACCCGGTCGGGTGGAACGTCGTCGGGACCAACGCCACCTTCGCCTACATCCTCACCCAGGTGATGAAGCTGCCCATCAAGACGGTCGCCCTCGCCTACGAGACGACCAACATCCCCTGGGGGCCCTGGGCCAAGTACGCCCAGAAGGCGTGGGAGGCGTACGGCATCGAGGTCAAGAGCCTCGACCGGTTCAACCTGTCGGACGGCGACTGCACGCAGCTCGTCCTCAAGGTCCGCAACCTGGGCGTGGACTTCTGGGATGTCGGCCAGACGCTCGGCTGGCCGCTCTGTCAGCAGGCCATGGCCCGGCAGAACTACACGCCGAAGTACGGCCGGGGCGGCCCGATGACCGACGACATCAACTTCACGGGTCAGGTCGGCCAGGCCGCCGACGGGCTCTACGCCATGACCAACCGGGTCCAGATCCTGAAGAACAAGGGCCAACCCTGGCCCTGGAACGACGCCCACGCCGCCCCCGAGGCCGACCACTTCGCCGACTCGATGCGCCGCTTCAGCCCGAAGAGCGCCAACGATGCCGGCCTCGAGGCCCTCTGGTCGCAATCGTTCTGGGCCTCGGCCAAGCTCCTGAACGAAGGGCTGCTCCGCCAGACGGAGGCCGTGACGTGGCAGGGGTTCAACCAGTGGGCCCAGGCCCAGCGCCCCTGGAACAGCGGCCTCGTGGCCCCGTCGAGCTTCGACCCCAAGTGCAAGACCGGCGCTTCGGCGCTGTGGATCTTCCAGTACAAGTGGGACGGCTCCGGGGTCCGCCCGTCCGACTGGCAGCCGTACGGCGGGTTCCAGACGGTGCCGACGGAGATCATGGACAAGATCGTCCCCGGCGCCGGGAAGTGCTACCTGACGGCCATGGCCGACGCCGAGCTGTGATGCTGTGATCCACACTGACGGCGGCTCCGCCGGTTCCGACGAACGGGAGATGATCGTCGGGCTGGCCCGGACGGTGGGGGAGAAGTTCGGGCTCGACTACTGGCGCCGCCAGGACGAGTTGGGCGCCTTCCCGGCCGACGCCTGGCGGGAGATCTGCCGGGCCGGTCTGTGCGGCGTCGCCCTGCCGGAGGAGTTCGGCGGCGCCGGCCTCGGGATGGTGGAGATGGCGCTCATCGTGGAGGAGCTGGCCGCGGCCGGCGCCGGCGCCACGGTCGGGCAGCTGTTCATGATCAACCCCATCTTCGGGGGCGTGGCCGTGTCCCGCTACGGGACGCCGGCCCTGCAGGCCGCCGTCCTGCCGCCGCTGGTGCGGGGCGACCTCACGTGCTGCATGGCCCTGACCGAGCCCGACGCCGGCACCAACACGCTGGAGATCCGGACCTCGGCCCGTCCCGACGGGGACGGCTGGCTGTTGCGGGGCACGAAGATCTGGATCACCGCCGTCCCCGACGCGGCCAAGATGCTGGTGGTGGCCCGGACCCGGCCGCTGGCCGAGGTGGCGCACCGGTCGGACGGCATCTCGATGTTCCTCATCGACCTGCCCCGGGACGGCGTGGCCCACGAGTCGATTCCCAAGGTGGGGACCAATACGCTGGCGGCGAGCACGGTCCACTTCGACGACGTGCGGGTCTCCGGCGACGAGCTGGTGGGAACGCTGCACGGGGGGTGGCGGGAGCTGCTCGACGTCCTCAACACGGAGCGGATCGTGACCACCGCCGCGCTGGTCGGTGCCGGCCGCCTGGCCGAGCGCCTGGCGGTCGACTACGCCGCCGAGCGCAAGGTCTTCGGTGCCACGCCCATCGGCGCCTACCAGGGGATCCAGTTCCCGCTGGCCCAGGCCCACGCCGAGCTCGCCTGCGCCCGGGTGATGAACCTCCACGCCGCCGGCCTCCACGACGCCGGGCTGCCCTACGGCCGCGAGGCCAACATGGCCAAGCTGGTGGCGGCCCAGGCGGCCAGCGCGGCGATCGACCGGGCCATGCAGACCCTGGGCGGGATGGGCTTCGCCAAGGAGTCGCACGTCGAGCGGCTGTGGCGCGACGCCCGCCTGTTCAAGTTCGCGCCGGTGTCGGAGGAGATGCTCCTCAACTACATCGCCGTCCACTGCCTCGGGATGCCCCGGAGCTACTGAGGCTGATCCGCTCCTTATGGCTTCGACTCCCCAACTGGCCGCCCGCCTCGAGCGGTACCGGCGCATGGTCCTGATCCGCCGGTTCGAGGAACGCGTCGCCGAGCTGTACCGGGACGGGGAGATCCCCGGCTTCGTGCACCTCTCCGTCGGCCAGGAGGCCACCGCCGTCGGGGCCACCTGGCCGCTCCGCCCCGACGACTACGTCACCTCGACGCACCGGGGCCACGGCCACGTGCTGGGCAAGGGCCTCGACGTGCAGCGGGCCTTCGCCGAGCTCATGGCCCGCGACGACGGCGCCTGCCGGGGCCGGGGCGGCTCCATGCACCTGGCCGACCCGGCGCTCGGCATCCTCGGCGCCAACGGCATCGTGGCCGGGGGACTGCCGCTGGCCGTGGGGGCCGCCCTGGCCTGCCGGTTGCGGGAGTCGGACCGGGTGGTGGTGGCCTTCTTCGGGGACGGGGCCGTGGCCCAGGGCGCCTTCCACGAAGCGGTGAACCTCGCCGCCCTGTGGCGCCTGCCGGTCGTGTTCTGCTGCGAGAACAACCACTACGCCGAGTTCAGCACCGACGCCCTGCAGCCCGTGTCGATCGCCGAGCGGGCCGCCGGCTACGGCCTGGCCTACCACCACGTCGCCGGCAACGACGTCGAGGAGGTGGCGTCCCTCTTCTCCGGCGTCGTCGCCGACCTTCGGGCCGGCGGCGGGCCCGTCCTCGTGGAATGCGAGACGCACCGGCTGCGGGGACACTACGAGGGCGACCCGCAGCGCTACCGCGACGCCGCCCTCGACGA
>JAUZEX010000501.1 GCA_030838815.1 Actinomycetota bacterium | reverse complement strand
ATTCGCCGACCGCAACCGGTCGCGGTACCCCGTCCGGAGATGGCAGCAGCCCGAGCGGATTGCGGGGGGTGGGGCTGGCCCGACCCTGGAGATGCCGGGTAGCGGGATGGTTGCCGACCGGCCGATTCCGTATCGTGATGAACGTGCCTCCTGCGACCGCCTCGCAGGACACCTCACCGCCTCGAGAGTGAGCCGCCGGACGGTCCCCAGCCCGCCCAGCAGCCCCTCGGAGGCGGTGAGGCGCGTTTTGGGCCGGATGTCCGGACCGTCCCCATGCGTCCGATCCGTCCGAACCGTCCGATAAGCGAAGTTCAAGCTTCCGCGAAGAATTTGTGACGGCCGGCCGTCATGATCCGAAGTGTCCGGCGTTGTTCTCGTTAGAGGGATCGGGCGAAACGGCCTCAGCCGGATTCGCTCGGGGCGAACCCCTGACGGATCGTGTTCTCCGTCAATACCTTCGGCTCCACGAACTGCAGCAGGTAGTCGGGGCCGCCGGCTTTCGAGCCGACACCCGACAGGCCGAAGCCCCCGAACGGCTGGCGGCCGACGAGGGCGCCGGTGATGCCCCGGTTGACGTAGAGGTTCCCGGCCCGGAACTCTTCGGCCGCCCGGGCGATCCGGGCCGGCGACCGTGAGAACAGGCCGCCGGTCAGGGCGTAATCCGTCGAACCGGCCAGATCGAGGGCGTGGTCGAAGTCGTCGGCCCGCATCGCCACCAGGACCGGGCCGAAGATCTCCTCGGTGGCCACCCGGCACCGGGGATCGTCGGTCACCATCAGCGTCGGGCCCACGTACCAGCCGCCGTCGGGAAGGTCGTTGCGCTGGAGCCGCACCTCACCCTCGACCCTGGCTGCCTCCTGGTAGCGGCGGACGCGCTTCCAGGCGTCCTCGTCGATGACCGGGCCCACGGAGGTCCGCAACTCCCGAGGATGCCCCACCACCACGAGCTCGGAGGCGCCGGCCAGCCGGTCGACCAGCTCCTCGAAGATCGGACCCAGACCGATCACCCGGGAAGCGGCCGAGCACTTCTGGCCGGCGTAGCCGAAGGCGCTGCCCACGATGGCCGGCACCGCCTGGTCGAGGTCGGCGTCGGTGTCGACCACGATGGCGTTCTTCCCGCCCATCTCGGCCACGACCCGCTTCACGTGAGCCTGGCCCGGCTGGTGGACGGCGGCGTGCTCGATGATCGACAGGCCCACCCCGGCCGATCCGGTGAAGGTCACGAACGACACCTCGGGCCGGGTCACCAGGTCGGCGCCGACCTCTTCGCCCACGCCGGGCAGGAAGGCCAGCGCCCCCGGCGGCACGCCCGCCTCGAGGAGGATCTGCACCAGGCGGTAGGCGATCCCCGGCGTCTGCTCGGCGGGCTTGAACAACACCGTGTTGCCGGTGACGAGCGCTGCCGTCACCATGCCGCAGGGGATGGCCCGGGGTAAGTTCCAGGGGGCGAACACGCCGCCCATCCCACGCGGCTGGTACCGGTTGGAGTTCGTCTCCCCGGGGGCCTGCGGGATCGGCACGCCGGCGCCGAGGCGCCGCGCCTCGCGGCCGTAGTACTCGCAGAAGTCGATGGCCTCGGCCACGTCGGCGTCGGCCTCCCGGATCGGCTTCCCGGCCTCGAACACCATGAGGGCGGCCAGTTCCGCCTTGCGGGCCCGCAGGAGCGCCGCCGCCTTGAACAGCACCGCCGCCCGCCCGGCGAACCCGAGGCCCCGCCACTCCGGCCCGGCCGCCGAAGCGGCGGCGACGGCCGCTTCGACCTCGCCGCTGCCGGCCCGCCCGCTGCGGCACACCACCGTGTCGTAGGCGCCGGGATCGACGGAGACGATCTCCTCCCGGCTGCGGACGGCCTTCCCGGCGATCGTCACCGGGGCCTCGAACCCGAGCCGGGCCGGCGTCGCCCCCACCGCCGCCATCAGCCGGGCCCGGGGGGTGATGCGGCGCAGCTCGGCCGGCGGCTCGTTCTCGAACGGCGTCGGATGGGCCGGGTCGGTCTCCGGCCGCGCCAGAGCCTCCGGCGCGGCGTCGGGGAGGTCGCGCTCCTTGACCTTGGGCGGGCGGACGAGATGGCGCAGCTCCCTGCCCTCGGCGAAGCGGTGGCGGAGGAACGACTCGTTGGACGTGTTCTCCAGCAGGCGGCGCACCAGGTAGGCCATCCCCGGCACCAGCTCGCCGACCGGGGCGTAGACCCGCAGCCGCTGCCCGACGCTGCGCAGTGCGGCATGCATCGGCTCGGCCATGCCGTAGAGCATCTGGAGCTCGACGGCCCCGTCGGGCAGACCGGCGGCCCGGGCGGCGGCGAGGCCGTAGGCCAGGCTGCGCAGGTTATGGCTGGCGAAGGCGGGCCGCACCGCCCCGGCGCTGTCGATCAGGTGGCGGACGCAGCGCTCGTAGTTGGCGTCGGTCTGGGCCTTCTCCTCGAACACCGGCACCGGCCAGCCCTCGGCCCTGGCCACGACCGTCTCGTAGTCCCAGTAGGCGCCCTTGACCAGCCGGATCTGGAGCGGGATCCGCAGCGCCCCCTTCGACCAGGCGACGAGGTCGCGCAGGTCGGCGTAGGAGTCCTTCCGGTAGGCCTGCACCACGCAGCCGAGCGCCGGGCCGTCGGGGAACTCGTCGCCCAGGGCCCGGACGAGCTCGAAGGTGAGGTCCTTCACGTCGTCGTGCTCGGTGTCGATGTGGATCGTGGCCGGCACGTCGCGGGCCCGGAGGAGGACGGGCCGCAGCCGCGACCGCGCCTCGTCGAGACCTTCGGCCCGGGTGAGCGGCCCGAAGCGGGGCGCCAACGCGGTGGCCTTGACCGAGATGTTGACCCTGGCCAGCGGGCCCCAGGGGTCGGACTCCAGGATTGGCTGCGCCGGCCACGACGAGGCGGCCCCGGCCAGGGTCTCGAGCACCTCGAGGACCCGGGCGGCGTAGCGGTCGGCCTCGGCCGAGGTCAGGGTCTTCTCGCCGAGCAGGTCGACGGTCGACGCCTCACCGGCCCGCCACAGCTCCTCCAGCCGGGGCAGGGCCTCGGCGGCCGACTGCCCGGCGATGAACTGGCGGGCCATGCGGTGGATGTTGCGCCGGGCGGTGGCCGCCGCCACGCCGGCCCCGAACGGGACCTTGCCGCCGATGCCAAGCCCCAGGCGCAACGGCGCGGGAGTGGCTCGGCCGTCGAAGTACTCCTGGAGGTGGCGCATGACGTCGTCGTCGTCACGACAGCCGGGGAAGACGTCGACGAAGCGGAAGAGCTGGGTCTTGAACGC
>JAUZEX010000438.1 GCA_030838815.1 Actinomycetota bacterium | reverse complement strand
GGAGAACACCGTCGTCTGCGGGAGGAAGGGCGCGAACACCCTGGCCTCCTCGCCGTAGATGAGGACGATCACGGCCCGGACGCCGACGAGCAGCCCGATCGTGCCGACGATCTTGTAGGTGACGGCCACTTCGGCGAGGGCGGCGGCGAACCGTTCCAGGACGAGGCCGATGACGACCCCGAACCCCACCACGGCGATGAGCGCCGCCACCGGCCAGGCAAGCCCCTGCTGGCTGTGAAGGGTGTAGAAGAGGAAGGCGGCCAGCGCCGAGACGGCGCCGTGGCCGAAGTTGAACAGCCCGGACGTCTTGTAGGTCAGGACCAGGCCCATGGCCGAGATGCCATAGACGGCGCCGGAGGTGATGCCGAAGACGAGGAAGGGCAGGAACGCTCTCATGCCGCGCACACCCCGCAGGGGACGAGCCCGGCGCCTTCGGCCTCGTCGGGCCGGACAGCCTCGACGGGCTTGCCGGCGGCGAGCGGGCAGGCGGGCCGGTGGAAGCGGGTCATGCCCGGGGCCGTGACGAGGGCAGTGCCCATCGGCACCACAGCCGCGCCACCGTCCGAGCCGTGAGCCAGGGAACCGGCCGCCGCCTGGAGCAACGGGAGGACCTCATGGCGGAGGCGGCGGACCCGGCGGAGCCCGGCCGCCAGCCAGCTCACGAAGCCGAGCAGGGCGACGGTCGTGGCGGCCACGCCGAGGGACGCCCACGGCAGCTGGTCCGGCCAGTCGGGATGGTCGCTGGCGCTATACCACGTCAGGACCAGGCCGGTGATGCCGGCGGCGGCCAGCCCGGCGGCCCGGAGCAGGTCACCGGTCCGCCAGGGGGCGTCGGTGCCCAGGAAGGCGGCCCGGGCCTCGGCCGACGCCGGGGCGGGGGTGGGGGCCGCGGCGCTCACCGTGGCCGTGGCCCCGGCCAGCGTGAAGCTCATGACGCGGTCCCGGCGGACAGGGCCGGGGCGCCGTCGGCGCGGTCACCATCGGGAGCGGACTCGGCCAGGATCAGCCTCAGCGCCCGCAGCTCCCGCCACTCGTCCCGCAGGTCGGCCGACAGCCACAGGGTCACGGCCATCCCGAGGAAGAACAGGGCGACGAGGCCGCCGGAGATGAAGTACGGAAGCTGCTCGGCGATGTGCGGCGTACCGCTCACCCCGGCCCAGCCCAGGGCCAGCGCCGCGAGGCCGACGAGCGCTGCGCCCACCGCCCCCACCCGGTCCCACTGCACGCGAAGCCAACTCGAGAATCCCGTCATCAGAACCTCACCCCCAAGGTGCGAACCAGCCAGCCGGCCGCCAGACCGACGCCGGCCAGCGCCATGAAGACGACATACACGTTCCGGGCGTTGACGGTGCGCCCCAGCGCCCGGGCCAGTCTCGGCGCCGCGGCCCGCGCCGCGGCAGGCACCCGTGCGGCAGCGGACGGCGATTGCAGGCCGGAGGCCACCTCGTCACCGGCGGGCGTATCCGTGAGACCGGCGCCGGATGGGGCGCCGATATCGGCGCTGGCACCGCTCACCGCAGCGCTCACCGAAACCGGCCGAGACGCCGGAGAGACCGTCGCCGCGCCGGAGGGGACCGGGAGCCCGGCGACGGGATCGACGCCGATGCCGGCGTCGGGGCCCGCCTGGCCGGCCACCGACGTCGTCACCCGACCGATGTCGACCGTGACGGTCGTCGGCCCCTGGAAGGCGGTCGGATTTTCGGGGACGGCGGGCAGCGTCGTACGGAACGACAGGACCGGAGCGATGATGCCGGTCGCCGTCGGCTGGGCCGCCTGGTAGGTCATCTCGATCCCGAGCTTCCGGAAGGCGTCGGCCACCGTGGCCGCCGGAACGGGCGTTTCCGTCGGCTTGCCGCCCGCGCCCGACACGACGGTGAACTCGCCGTCGCCGAAGCGCAGCACCGGACCGGTGACGGTGGTCCCTCCGGCGGGGAGCGGCGTCGGCTCCGACGGCGGCGGCCTGGGCGGCGCCGGCTGGCCGGAGACGAGCGGCGGCATGTCCGGCAGCCCGCCCTTCGGGGTCGTGGCCGGAACGGCGAGGACCAGCCCGGCGGCGTTGAGGGCCTCGATGCGCAGCGACGAGTGTGACGTCCGGGTGCCGGCCTCGTCGACGGTGGTCGTCGCTTCGGCCACGACTCCGGAGACGGTCAGCCGGTCGAGGACCCGCAGCGCGTCCGAACGGGCGACGGCGGTGGCCTGCACCCCTCCGGCGTCGTTGCGCTCGGCATCAGCCGTCGATGTCGAGCCGGTGCTGTCGGAACCGACGGTGGCCCGGCTGGCGGAACGCGATGAGCGGCTCTCGGCCCGAAGGCTGACCCCGGGGGCGACGACCTCCTGGGGGTCGTCGCCGGAGCTGGTGGAGGCCACCAGCGGGTAGTCAGGCAGGGGGACGCCGCTGGTGGTCTTGACCGTGCCGGGCAGCGACGCGGCCAGATCGCCCGGGTAGGGCCCGGCGGCGAGCGCTTCGGAGGAGCCGAGCGAGTCGAGGGCGGCCCGGGCGACCGGCGCCGTTCCCTGGACGACGAGCCCGAGCGGGATTGACGGGTTGGCGACGGTGACGTCCACGCCGGTGGCCGCCGCCCGGGCGTCGAACGTGGAGAGGGTCTGGGCGGGAGCCGGCGTGGGGAGCAGCGCCACCGCGGAGCCCGCCAGTGCCAGCACCGCCACGC
>JAUZEX010000138.1 GCA_030838815.1 Actinomycetota bacterium | reverse complement strand
CCGTCGGGGACCAGCGACTGGACCGCGGCGTTCAGCTTCTTCCCGCCCATCGAGCCCTGGAAGTGGGCGTCACCGAAGGCGAAGATGCCGCCGTCGCCGGCCACCATGTAATAGCCCCGGCCGGTCGTTGTCGGGATGGAGTCGAGGACGGGCCCGTTGAGGGGCACCTTGGCCATGTCGCCATAGGAGACGGCGTCGCCGAAGGGCAGGACACGGCCCCGGGTGGTGAAGATCCAGTAGCCGCGGCCGGTCGGGGTGGCGGACAGGCTCGTGACCGTCTCCCCCGCCGCCAGCCCCCCGCTGACGCTGCCGAGGCGGGGGGCGTCGCCGAAGGGCGTGACCGTACCCCGCCCGTCCACGACCCAGTAACCCTTGCCTGTCGGGGTCGGCTCGAGGTCGACGGCGCTGGCGCCGGCCGGGACCGCGGCGTTGCCGAGCCAGGGGGCGTCGCCGAAGGCGTAGACGGTGCCGCCGGCGCCGACCATCCAGTACCCGGAACGGGTCGAGGCCGGGCCCGCGCCGCCGGGGGCGGTCGTCGGCGGGACGCCGACGCCGGGCGGAGCGCTGGTGGGCGGAGGGCCACCCGGCTGCGTCGTCGGCGGAGCCGTCGTCGGTGGGAGGCCGGGGCCCGTCGTGGTGGTCGTCGGGTCGTCGGAGGCGAAGCGGGCGATGCCCTGGGCCACGACCCCGCTGACCTTGTGGAACTGCCCCGCCACGAGGATGGCGCCGGCCGTGACCTGGAGGTCGAGGACGCCGTGCACGCCGCTGATCGTCGGCGCCCAGGCCGTGATGGCGCCCGTCCGCTGCTCGAAGGCGGCGAGGTGGCCCCGTACCTGGCCCGCCACGGTCGTGAAGTGGCCGCCGGTGTAGACGAACGAGGTGCTGGTGTCGACGGCCTGGAAGTCGCCGTCGCCGGGCCGGTCCCAGACGAGGGCGCCGGTGGCGGTGTTCCAGGCCTGGAGCCGGTTGCCGGTCTGGTTGCCGCCCCGGGTGGCGACGAAGGCCAGCGACGCGTCGCCGGAGAGTGCCAGCGACGTCAGCGGCACGGCGACCCTGGGGAACCAGCCCGTGGCCAACCCGGTGGTGGCGTCGACGGCGGCCAGGCGGGAGCGGGGGGCGGGGCCGACGGCGGTGAAGTCACCGGCGATGTAGACCAGCGTCTGGTCCGGTGACAGCCGGATGCGGTGGATGCCGGAGTCGAGGTTGGGGTTCCAGGGCTCGACCACCCCGGTGTCGGTGGTGACGGCGGCCAGCCGGTTCCGGGGCATCCCGCCCAGGGTGGTGAACGTGCCGCCGACGTAGAGGCGGGGGCCGGCCAGGGCGAGGCTCTGGACGTCGGCGCTGGCCGACGCCTGCCAGGCGGCGGCCACGGCACCGGTGGTGGGGTCGAGACGGGCCAGGCGGCGGCGGGTGACGCCGTTGACGGTGCTGAAGACGCCGCCGGCGTAGACCCCGGCGCCATCGGCCACCACGGCGTCGACGACGCCGTCGGTGTCGGCCACGAACCCGGTGTCGAGGACACCGGTGCCGGCGTCGAGGGCGGCCAGGTTGTGGCGGGCCCGGCCGTTGACGCTGGTGAACTGGCCCCCGGCGTAGACCGCGCCGGCCGAGGCGGCCAGCGTCATGGTGGCCGCCGCCGGACGGGGGTCGAAGCCGAGGTCGACGGCGCCGGTGGAGGCGTCGACGGCCACCAGGAGTCGACGGGGGGCGCCCAGCAGGGCCGGGTTGTCGTTGTCGTCGCCACCGCCGGCGTAGAGGCGGGTGCCGTCGGTTGACAGGGCGACGGCCCGGATCTCGACCGGGGCCAGCCCGCCGGTCGTGGCGGGGTCCCAGGCCGGATCGACGGCGCCGGTGCCGGCGGTCGACAGCGCCGCCAGCCCTCGCCGGGCCGCCCCGCCGGCCCGGGTGAAGGCGCCGGCGGCGTAGAGGCGGGCGCCGTCGGCGGAGAGCGCCACGGCGTCGACGGGCCCGTCGGCGTCGGCCTGCCAGGCGGGGTCGGCGGCGCCGGTGGCGGCCAGGGCGGCGAGGTGGGCCTGGGCGCGACCGGCGATGCGGGTGAAGTCGCCGCCGGCGAACACGCGCCCGTCGGGGGCGGTGGCCAGGGCCCGGACGGCACCGTCGGCCCCCGGGTTGAAGGCGGCGTCGATGGCGCCGGTGACGGGGTCGACGGCGGCGAGGCGCGACCGCAGCACCCCGCCGAGAGCGGTGAAGTCGCCGGCGGCCAGGAGGCGCGAGCCGTCGCCGGAGAGGGTCAGGGCCAGCACCGAACCGGTGCTCGGGGTCGGCAGGCCCCACAGCGCCGCGCCGGTGAAGAGGTTGGTGGCGGCCAGGCCGCCGGCGGCGACCGGAGCGCTGCTCCGGTTGAGGACGGTGAAGTCGCCGCCGATCCAGGCCACGTTGGCGCCCGGGCCCCGGGCCAGGACGATGGCCCGCACGGCCAGGTCGGTGTTGGGGTTCCAGCCCCCGACCGTGCCGTCGGCCAGCACCCGGGCGGCGTTCTGGCGGGAGAGGTCGCCGACCCGGGTGAAGCTGCCGCCGATGTACCAGCCGCCGGCGCCGTCGGGCACCGCCGTGTACACCGGGCCGTTCACCTTGGGGAATGTGGCGGCCAGGGCTCCGGTGGACGGGTCGAGGGGCACGCCGGAGCCGGTGCTCGGCCCGACCTGGTCGAAGTCGCCGCCGAGGTAGACGCGGCCGCCGGCGGAGAAGACGGTGTTGACGTCGCCGTTGGCCACCCATGTCTCGTCGGGGGCGTCGTTGACCGCCGCCGCCGCCCGGGGGAGGGCGCCGGCAACGCCGCCGGCCAGCAGCGCCACGCCGGCCAGCAGGGCGAGGACGCGCTGCGACGAGGGGCGACGGCCGAGGCGGCCGGGGAGCGGGCGGCCGCCGGGCCGGAGTCCGAGGCTCGAGGGGAGGCGCCGGGCGGCGCGGACGCGGGCGGTGAAGGCCGCGGCGCGGCCAGGGGGCTCGTACACGGAGTGCTCCTGGAAGGAGGGGCCGCCTCCCGGGGGGAGGGAGGCGAGCGGGTGGGGGAGCGGATCAGGCGGGCCAGTACCGGTTCGAACGGCCGACCCACCAGCGGACGGCGACGCCACCGACCAGCGCCAGCAGGATGAGGAGGCTGGCGCCGAGCAGGACCACCGACGAGGGGGAGGAGCGGTGGTCCTGACCGGCGAGGGCCAATTCGACGGCGGCGGGGGGAGCGCCGGTCGCAGCCGGGCCGGCCGACGTCGTGGCCGCGGTGGGATCGGGACCAACGCCGAGGAGCCCGCCGAGGGCCGAGGCGTCGAACCAGTTGCTGGCGGGGACCGGGCCCACCGCGGTGGTACCGGAACCGGAATCCTTGGCTGCGGTCGCACTGTGGTCGGGGCGGGTTTTGGCCGGGGGGGAGTCGCCGGAGCCCGCTGAGGGGCCGGCCGCGGCCTCGCTGCTGCCGGGCCCAACGCCCCCGGTGGAGTCTGTGACCACCACCGCCCCGGCCGGGGAGGGGGCCGGAACGGTGGTGGTGGTCGGATCCGGCGCCGTCGTGGGGGTGGACGACGGCCGGGTGGTGCTGGTCGTGTGGCCGGAGCCCCGGGGGGATGGGGACCCGGGGGAGGTCGCCCCGGTGGTGGGCTCCGGCCCGGTGGTGGTGGTCGTGGTGGTCGAAGAGGTGGAGGAAGAAGCGGAGTCGGGGGAGGTCGGGGTACCGGAGCCGGTGTCGGCCGGCGCCGTGGTCGTGGTCGTGGCGGACGGGTCGGTGGTTGTGGTGGTCGTGGAATCGGGGGGCAGCGTCGTCGAGGTCGTCTCGGTGCCAGCACCCGGGTCGGCGGCGGAGGTGTCGGCGAGGGCGGGGACGGCGGGGACGCAGACCACGGCCACGAACACGGTGGTCATGGCCAGGCCCCGCCGGATGCGTCTCGACAACACTGGAATCTCCTCCCCGGGATTCCGGGGTGTCCCCCGGAATGTGACAGCGGCTCGAACAGCGACGCTGTAGAGCACATCGGGCGGCAACGGCCATCCGTCACCAAAGGGAATGTTCCAGAACGATGACGGAAACGCTGCCCGCCGAATGGGCCGGGTGATCACCGCCAGCGGCGACCGGGTCGGTAGCATCTCGCCGGTGATCCGCGTCCAGCCGCTGCAGGAGCCTCCGAGTCGTGGGCCCCGTACGGGGGCGGCTGACGCGCCTGGCGCACGCCCTGGTCGGGCCTGACCCGCGAAGCGCCCGGCAGGGCTTCTACGCCTTGCTCATCTCGTCCGGCGGCGACCTCCTCGCCGGCGTGACCCTCGGGACCATCCAGCACACACTGGAGCAGCTCCCCGGCCTGCTGGTGCTGATCCCGGCCGCCATCGGCATGCGGGGCAACATCTTCGGGGCGCTGGGCAGCCGGCTCGGCACCGCCATCCACACCGGCACGTTCACACTGTCGAGGCGCCGCTCCACCGTCGTCGGCCAGAACCTGCTGGCCGCCCTCACGCTGACCTTCGCCATCTCCCTGGCCCTGGCGGCGCTGGCCAAGTCCATCGCCGTCGCCTTCGACCTCCACTCGATCTCGCTGCTCGACTTCGTCGTGATCTCGATGGTCGGCGGGGTGATCTCCTCGGCGGTCGTCCTGGTCATCACGGTCGGCGTGGCGGCGGGGTCGGCCCGCTACGGGTGGGACATGGACAGCGTGGCGGCCCCGGTCATCACCGCCGCCGGCGACATGGTGACGCTGCCGTCGCTGTTCCTGGCCACCTACTGCGTGCGGGTCCGGTTCCTCTCCCCCGCCCTCGGCGCCCTCACCGCCGGCCTGGCCGTGGCCAGCCTCGTCGGCGTGCTCCGCTCGGGTCTGCCGCTGCTGAAGCGGATCGTGGTCGAGTCGCTGCCGATCCTCCTCGTCGCCGGGGCGATCGACATCATCGCCGGCATCACGATCGAGAAGCGCCTCGCCGCCTTCACCACCCTGCCGGCGCTGCTGGTGCTCGTACCCCCGTTCCTGGAGGACACCGGCGCCCTCGGGGGGATCCTCGCCTCCCGCCTGTCGTCCAAGCTGCACCTCGGCCTCATCGAACCGACGCCCCGGCCCGCCCGGGCCGCCTGGGCCGACTTCCGGCTGATCGCCGTCTTCGCCGTGCCGGTGTTCACGCTGGTGGCGATCTCGTCCGATCTCGTGAGCGTGCTCCTCGGGCTCGCCAGCCCGGGGACCGTCCGCATGATCGGGATCTCGCTGATCGGCGGCCTGCTGGCCACGACCGCCTGTGTGGCCATCACCTACTACGGCGCCATCGCCGCCTACCGCCTCGGCCTCGACCCCGACAACCACGGCATCCCGATGGTCACGTCGTCGATGGACCTGATCGGCGC